>CAYIOH010000029.1:6557-16723 GCA_964364975.1 uncultured Bifidobacteriaceae bacterium | reverse complement strand
TCATTCAAAATCGGTCCGGAGTTTTGAGACAGTCTCGGAGTGACGCGCCCTACCATTAGAGTTTTCCGCGCTGCCGGTTCGCTTCGTAGAGAAACACTGCGCTGGCGCTGCCGACGTTGAGCGAATCCACCGCGGGCGGCATGGGGATGGCCACGGCTTCATCGCAGGCCGCAAGCACCGGTGGGGAAATGCCATCGCTTTCGCTGCCCATGACAATGCAGCAATCGCCGGACAAATCCACCTGCGCGAGGGTTTTGCCCGTGGCGTGCGGATGGGCCGCCACGCAACGGACCCCGCAGCGCCGCAGCTCCTCCAACGTGCGAACGAGGTTGGCCGACTCGACCACCGGCAATTGAAATATCGTGCCCATTGAATTGCGCACCGCGCGGCGCAGAAACGGGCTGGCGCTGGTTTCGCCCACCAGCAAGGCGTGAACGCCAAACGCCACGCAGTTGCGCACCAGCACGCCAAGGTTTTCGGCATTCGCCAACGCGTCTATGGCGACGAAGAGACGGGATTGAGCGCTACGGGCCAGAGCGTCGTCGAGCGAAACGGGCGCGGGGATTCTTCCCACGGCCATGATGCCTTGGAACATTGAAAAGCCGATGAGCTGTTCCAGGACTTCTTTTTTATCCACGACGTAAACCGGGATGTCCTCCCTCCGCGCCCGCAACAACGGCTCGAATTCAGCCAGCCATTTGGTCGGCAGCAACACCGAGGCGACGTCGAAATGGCTTTCGAGCAAGCGGCGCACGACCTTCTCGCTCTCCGCCACAAAAATGCCCTGGGTTTCATGCTCAATGGGCCGCTTCATCGTGCGATAGGGCGCGAGGTCGGGGAGATCGAGGGAATCAATCTGTTGAACGTGAAACATCGGTAGGAGGAATTATTAAATTCTACGAGGATGTCTTCCGTCTCGTTTCCCCTCACCTTTGGCGAGAGAATTCTTCAAAGTGAATTTTAGCGCTTTGAACCCCTGAACTGGAGCAATCGAATTCTGCGGATCGAAGGCGGCGCTCAAGACGCGCGCACTCCAGACGCTTCGCGCGGCAGGAGGTCGCCGGAAACTCGCGCCAGCGTTTGGAGTGCGGGCGTCTTTAGCGCCGCTCCGGGGGGCGGGTTCATGGAGAGGGAGAACATGCTGCATATTTTCGAGGCGGTTGCTCATTTGCCCGAACCCCAATAGAACTCGCCCGAGGATGGATTGTCGAGACTGGGAATGATTTTTTGCCGGCACGCTGTGACATGCTTTCCCCGTGGCGCGTCAACAAACACACCGCGGCCTGGCACCGAAGGACGACCGGCTCTTCGCTGGCCGACAGCTTCCGGCGTTGCGCGCGGCGGCGGCTGACTTGTGCTGGCTGCTGGACCGCGGTTACGCCGCCCGCTCGGCTTTGGAGTTGGTTGGCAACCGGCACAACCTCACCAGCCGCCAGCGGAATGGCGTGGCCCGTTACGCTTGCTCCCAAATGGACGCGCAACATCGCGAACAACTTCGCATCGAGCCGGCTCAACTCCAGGGCCAGGAACTCTGGCTGGACGGTTTCAATGTCCTCACCATGCTCGAAAGTGCGTTGGCCGGTGGGATTGTGATTTTGGGTCGCGATGGCTGCTGTCGGGACATTGCGGGAATTCACCGGCGCTACCGCAAGATGAGCGAAACGATTTCGGCGCTGCGCATGGTGGGCGAAACGGCGGCGGCTTGGGGCGTGACTTGTTGCCGTTGGTGGCTGGACAAGCCGGTGTCTAATAGTGGTCGGCTCAAGACGCTCATTCTCGAAACCGCCACTGCCGCAGGGTGGAAGATGGAAGCGGAATTGACCTTCAGCCCAGACCACGTTCTGTCACACAGCAATCAAGTCATCGCCACTTCCGACGGCATCGTGCTCGACCGCTGCCAGCGCTGGGTGAATCTGGTGCGGCTGATCATCGCCGAACACATTCCGCAGGCGCGATTGCTGGATTTGTCGGCCTCGGGTGGTTGAGGGCAAGCGTCCCAGCGAGCGAATTTGACTGGACGGTGTAACAATTGAGTGGTTCGGGGGGGCATCACGGCGGCAGCTTCGTGAGGGCTTGGGCGATGCGGGCGAGGAGTTGCTGGGCTTTGGTTTCGTCTGCGGCGGCGCGGCCTTGGTAGTGCTGGAAGTCGCGCAGGGCGGCTTGGGCGTAGGCTTGCGCGCGGAGCAGAAGGTCGCGCTGACGGGTCGGGGTGGACTCTCGCCCGGCGGCTTGGCCGTACATGTTGGCCATGTTGAAGCGGGTCATCCCGGCGCTGTGGTGGTTGCCTGTCTGCTCAGCCAATTGTGCGCGCCTCTCGAAGTGCTCAAGGGCTGGCTCGGTTTGGCCGACTTCAGCGTATAGAACGCCTAGCTGCTGGTGGATGGGGCCGAGATTGGTGAGGGCGGTGGGGGGGCAGAGGGCGAGGGCTTGGTGGTAATGCTGTTCCGCTACCTGGGCGTGCTTCACCACGGTTTCCGCTGGCTCGCCGCGCTGGCGGGATTCGTTGAATCGCTCATGATGGACCATGCCGATTTGGCTCGTCGTGGAAGCCCGTCCTGACGCGTCGTTGGGGTTTAACAAAGCCAGTTCACGACGGTAGGCGGCTTCGGCGGCGTCCAGGTTGCGGATGGCGGGAATGTCTTTGTAGGCGTGGCCGAGGTTGTAGTGGGCGGTGGCTTCGGCAGCGGTGTCTTGGATGCGCTGGGTGAATCGGATGGTTTCCTCGTAGGCTGCCACGCAGTCGGGGCTGCCTTGCCCCATCAGGATTTGGCCGAGAGTGAACACGCCGACACCGAGCGTGCGGATGCGGTTGCGTTGGTCGGGGTCGAGGGGTGCGTCGGCGGGCAGGGCGAGGGCGGGGGCGGCCTGCTGGCGGTCCCAGGTGACGCGTTTCCTCTGCAAGGCGGCGGCGATGGGGATATCTCGGTCGTGGTCTTTGGCCAAGCTGACACGGTATCCGATGACCGTGCTGTATTGGCCTTCCCGGCCGGGGATGGGGGCGTCGTCGGGGGTGCAGTAGTCAGGCGTGATTTCGGCGACCAGCCGGGACCATTCGGACAGACGTCCTTGGTATTCGTAGAGAATTCGCAGGCCCTGCATGGCGGAGGTGACAGGATCCCACCAGCCGTGGCCGCGGGCGGTGCGGCGGGCGTGCAGCAGGTTGGCTTCCTCCAAGACGAGGAATTGGATGACACCCCGGTTGCCGGCGATGAATTGGTTGCAGTAGTAATTGCCCAGTTCGCCAATGGCTTCGACCCAGGCGCGGAGGGCGGCGGTGGCGGTGGAGCGGCCGGATTGGCCGTCGTAGTGCCGGGCGAAGAGTTGGCGGAGGAACCACGGCAGCGCCGGGTGGATGGTGTACCAGGTGCCGCCCAAGTGAGTCAGCAGGCCGGTTTCTCGTGCCCGGTCCAGCACGCTGGTCAGGTGTTCCTTGGTCTTCGCCTTGAGTTCGGGCAGGGCGTGGGGTTCTTTGCCCATCGCTTCGAGGGCATCCACATCCACCGTACCTTGGAACAGGTGGAGCAGGGCGACGAGGGGCAGTTCGTCGTCCTTGAAAGCGTGGCGGAAGCCGTAGTCGAGCGAAGCGCCAAGGGACTTGTCGCGGCCCTGGCGCTCGTCGGTGTCTTCGATGGCTTGCTCGCCGTTGCGGATGGCTTCCACGAAGTTCGCGATGGGTTCCCGGCCGCTCAGCTTCATCCGGATGGCCTGGCCGACGATGACGCGGAGGGTCAGCGGGTTGCCGTGACAGTAATCGAGCAGCTGCTGCCAGTCGGCGATTTCCTCGCGGCCGATCTTCCGCTCGGTGCCGAGGCTGCGGGCGAGACCGGCGGCGTCGCTGGGCTTCATGCGGGGCATGGCCACGCGGTGCGGGATGCCGCCGAGCCACTCCTGTTCATCGCGCCGGGAGGTGAGGAGGATTCGGGCCTGGGTGCCTTTGGCTATTTTGATCTGCTTGAGGAAGTCTGCCAGTTCGGCTTGTTCGGCGGGCGTCCAGGCACATTCGGTCCCGGCGGGGAAACCGGCGACCGGCTCGACGTTGTCCCAGATCCAAAGCACGGGGACTTGCTGGAGAATCTGGAGGACGAGTCGGCGGCGGGCGGCGTTGTCGTTCAAGGCGTGCCACTCGATGCCGCTGGCTTGCAGGGCCGGGGCGAAGGCCTGGCCGATCTGGTTCAGCACATCGGTCAGGTCGGTGTGGCTCTCGAAGGAAGTCAACAGAACGGCTGGCTGGGGGCCGAGGCCGCCGGTCTGGGCGTACCAGCGGGCGAACTCGACGGCGGTGGCGGATTTGCCCTGGCCGGCGTAGGCGTGCAGGAGGACGACGGGGTGGAGGTCGAAGGCGCGGTCGAGCAGGAGGAGGGTTTCGTCGCGGCCCACGAAACCGGTGTCGGGCACGTAGCGGCGGAGAGCGGGATTGGTCTGGGCGGGATCGAGTTCGGGGCGGTTGAGTTCGAGGCCGGGAGCGGCGGCTTTGGGTGGCAGCAGGTGGATGGGGGCAGCTTCATAGACGACGGGTACGAACCAGTCCTGCAACGGGCGGGGCTGGAGGCCGACCCAGCGGTCGGGATTCAAGGCGAGGTGCTTTCGGCCTTCGCTGGCGGCCTCGCCGAAGGGGCGTCCCTGCGCCAGCGCAGCGTAGAGCTGGCCGATGTATTGGGCAGCGGTGACGACGAAGACGCTGTATCTCATGCCGAGCACGGCGGGGATGCCCTGATCAATCACGGACTGAGCCAGCGAGCCGATGGCCCGGACTTCATCATGGACGTTTTCGGCGGCGGGTTTCTTCTCCGGCTCGCCAACGGCTTCGTGCATGGCGGATTGGCAGGCGTTGAGCACGAGCACGGGCACGCCGGTGTCGTGGAGGAGCTGGCCGAGTTCTGCTCCTGACACGGGCCGCATCTTCTCCTCGCTGCCGAAGTGCTCGAACATCAGGTAGCCGTGTTTGCCGTTGTGCTTCCCGCCCAGCGTGACGGCGTTGATGGCTTTCAACCAGTCGGCAAGCTTGGTCTTGCTCAAGTCCTCGTAGATGCCGTGGCCGTCGAAGTGGACGATGTGGTAGGGCCGTCCGGCGGCTTTGGCGTTGGTCAGTTCTTTCTGGAGTTGCTCGAAGGTGGGTGGACGTAGCGCGGTGATGTCGAAACGGGCGAGGTCTTCACCCAAGTCCTGCAACAGCCGGTTGGCCACCGCCCGCAGTTCGACGTCGTCTCTGCCGCCCGGCCGGCAGACGATGTAGAGCAGCCGAACGCGTCCGCCGTCCGCCGGCGGCACCGGCACGAAGCTGAGGTTCGGATCCGACTGGACCCGCACGAAGGATTGGATGCGCAGGGCGATGGCGGAATCGGATTGGGGATCGCGCATGAGTTCCCAAGGAATGGAGGCGGCTTCCGCTACGCTGGTGGTGATTTCCACCCGCAAGTCGGCCAGTTGTTCACGCACCGCAAACCAGACGGCCTGCGTGTCCATGTTGGCAGCCAGAACTTTGGTGTAAAGTTCCTCGCCTCGCTGCTTCATCCAATCTTCGATCTGTTGGATCTGCACCTCCTCGACCGAATCCGCACGCAGGAGGTAGTCCTCCATGTACCAGCGAAGCTCTTCCTGCTCTGGGGGCGTGAGCGCGAACTCAATTTCGGCTTTGGCGGTGAGTTTGGGTTGGTGAGGCCGCTCCAGCGTGAGCTTGATGGCGTGTTTCCCGCCCTCCAGCGCTTCCTGTGCGATGTGAAGTGTGGTTTGCAGCGACATGGATGCGGCTCCGGTTTCTGATCCACAAGGCAACCTCGTGGCCGGGGGCGATGCTATTTCACGGCGGGGATCGTTGGGAAGCGATTTATTGCGGTAAGAGGTTCGGAGTATTGACACAACTTCGCTGGGACAGTGGAACTGCGTCATTCCCCGCGCGTTGCGCATCGAATATCCCGGCGCGCGTGCGTGCCGGGATGTTATTGTTTGCTGCTGCTGCGAGCAGTCTAACCGTTGAGCGTCCAGCCAGGCCGGTAGGTGCGGCGCAGCAGTTCGTTGGCTTCCGGGCTGTCGGTCACTTTTCCCGCCGCGCCGTCGTAGCTGATTTTCTTGCCGACGCGGTAGGCGACCAAGCCGAGCATCAGCATCTCGATCATCTTGCCGCCGTAATCGAAATCGCAGGAGGTCTTGAGGTTGCTCTTGCAGGCGTTGATCCACTGCTTCTGGAAATTTCCCAGCGGCGGGATCAGGTGTTTTTTCGTGCGCGATTTGTAGCCGGTCATGTCGCCACCCTTTTCCTTCGGCAACAGGATGCGATTGTTGAAACCGGCCACCAACGTGCCCTTGGAGCCTTCGAACATCGCGCCGTGCCCGATCTTGTCCAGATCAACCGCCGGCGAGGGCGAGTCCGGCATGGCGCCGCCTTGATACCAGGAAACGCGGATCGCGCGCCGCCACTTGTTCGCGGGAACTTCGAAGTGCATTTCCAGTTTGACGGGGCTTACCTCAGGATTGAATGGGTCGCCCTTGGCTTCGGCGGAAGTCGGCAGATCGCCGTCAATTGCGTTCCACGCGAGGTCCATCGTGTGGCTGCCCATGTCGCCGACCTGGCCGGTGCCGAAGTCCCAATACATGTTCCATGAGAGGCAGTTCATGCCTGGCCCGCCGGCAAAATATGCCGGATTGTAAGGATGAAACGGCGAAGGTCCGAGCCACAAGTCGTAGTGCAGATACTTTGGCGGTTCGCCTTCGGCGGGCGGGTAGCCGGGCTTGGGAAGCTTGCGATTGCCCCAGGCGCTCACCTCCTGCAATTCACCGATGGCGCCGTCCAGAACCAGTTCTCGCACGCGATTGAAATTCTCGTATTCGTGACGCTGGGTGCCGACCTGGGTGGCCAGCTTGTGCTTGTGCTTGAGATAATTGGCGCGGACGACACGAGCCTCCTCCACGCTGTTGGCCAGGGGTTTCTCGCAATAGACATGCAGGCCGCGGTTCATGGCCCAGTTGGCGATGAACGCGTGCGTGTGGTCCAGGGTGCAACAGACCACGGCATTCAGGTCCTTCTGATCAAGACATTTTCGCCAGTCCACGTATTGCTTCGCGTTGGGAAATCTTTTTGCTCCGAATGCAAGGTGTTCCTCGTTCACATCGCACAAGGCGACGACATTCTCGCTGGAGATGGCGTCGAAGTGGGCTTCACCGCGGCCCCACGTGCCGAGGAGGGCGATGTTCAGTTTGCTATTCGGGGTGCCGGCTCCGAAGAGTTTGACTCGTGGGAGAATGAGCGTGCTCGCGCCGGCGAGGGCGGCGGATTTGAGGAATTGGCGTCGTTTCATAATCGTGAGGTCGGTTTGGCTATCACTGGTGAACGATTTAAGCCTGCTCCAGCGCGGCCCGCAATGAGGAAAACGCGCCGCCAAGCAGGAGCGCGGACAGCCTTGTCCGCGCGATCACAAGCTCAGGAAACATGCGACGCGGCAAGTTGTGTTTAAATCTTGGAACTCGCGGACAAGGCTGTCCGCGCTCCTATCGGCGTTTCTTGAATCCGTCCGGTGAACGATCTCGTCACGTTTCACAAGCGTTCCGTTCGTTCCTACTTCGCGGCCGCCTTCCCGTCAGCCGGCAATTCCTGGATGCGGAGGTTGCGGAACTCGAAGGCTTTGTTTTCGGCCTGGATGCCGATGTAGCCGCGGTCGGCGTCCAATTCGCCAAATTCCCAGGCGCGCTCACCATCCACATCCAGTGAGAGCTTCTTGCCGCGGACTTCAAGGCGGAACTTTATCCATTTGCCAACCGGCATCCGGGGCGTTTCGGCCGGGACGATCGTTTTCGTTCCCTTCACCAAACCGCCCAGCGAATTGTCCTTGAGGTTGACCTGCCATGCGCCTTTGGGCCACGGCTCACCGTCCAACCCGGCGCGGATGAAGAAACCGCTGTCGTAATCCGACACCAACGCGCGCCATTCGACCTCGAAAATGAAATCAGAGAACTGTTTCCCGGTGCGCAGCCAGCCCATGCCTTTGACGAGTTGAAGGTTGCCGTTTGTGACCACGAACGTGACGTCGTGCACGGGCGACCAACCCGTGAGGTCCTGGCCGTTGAAAAGCGATTGCCAGTTGGCGTTTTTTGGCTCGTCCGCAGCGACTGCCACGCGGGCAACAACGAGGCACGCGGCGAAGATCGTCTGGAGAATTTTAATCCTGAAGGTTTTCATGCTGGAAGATGCTTGGTGCGAAACGGAGGGTGAATCAAGCGCGTGTCAACTCTGTAACCGGCTCCAAGGCGAGCGTAGGACAGGGGACGTTTTGCGACGTGAGTTCGAGCCGCACATGGGCCGCGCCGATCTTTTGCAGGCGGTCGTTGACCACGCGGTGGGCGAGTGCGGGTTTGTTACATTCGCGGCTCAAGTGGCCGAGATACAAGTGGCGCAGGTTGGTGGTCATGATGTCTTCGACGGCGTTCGCGCACGCGTCGTTGGAAAGATGACCGTGGCGACCGAGGATGCGCTGTTTCAAGCTCCACGGACGGCGCGGGCAATCCTGAAGCATCTTTACGTCGTGATTGGATTCGAGGACGAGCGCGTTGGCGTGGCGCACGCGTTCGGCCACCAGTCGCGTGAAATGGCCGAGGTCGGTGGCAAATCCGATGTTGCCCGCCGAAGTGCGCAACAGAAAGCCCACCGGGTCTTGCGCGTCATGCGGGATGGTGAAGGTCTCGACGGTGATGTCGCCAATCTCAAAACACGCACCCGTGGTAAAAAGGTTGAATTCCGCTTTCAGCGCGAGGACGCGTTCGATTTCGTCCTTGGTGTCGCGGTTGCAATAAATCGGGATGCGCAGTTTGTCGGCCAGCCCGGCCAGTCCGTTGATGTGGTCGGTGTGCTCGTGGGTGATCAAAATGGCCGAAAGTTTTTCCGGCGTGCGACCAATGCTCGCGAGACGCAGGCGGATTTGCCGCGGACTGAACCCGGCGTCCACGAGGATGCGCGCCTCGTCGGTTTCCACGTAGGCGCAGTTGCCGGAAGAACCGCTGCCGAGGATGGTTAGTTTGACGGCCACGCAGCGACGTTAGTGTGCAAGGGAATTCGCGGCAACGATTTTCACACCAGAAGCCAAAGCCGTGCCAAGTTATTGCTTGAGATTTTGTCCGTGTCGCGTAGAATTCGGCCAGAGACAGAAATGGCACACGGCTTACAACTATCGCAGCGGTTGACGCAATCGCTGGTCCTCGCGCCGCAGCTCCAGCAATCGCTGGCTTTGTTGCAGGCGCCCACGCTGGAACTTAAGGCTCTGGTCGAGCAGGAATTGCAGCAAAACCCGGTGCTCGAAGAGGTGCCGGGCACGGCAACGGAAGCAGAGGAAAAGGCGGAACGTGATTCTGAGGCCGCCTCTGAAGCCGCCGACCCCGCAGAACCGCCGGCGGACCTGGCATCCGACGCCGAGAAAGGCGACACCACGCCGGTGGACGATTTTCAAGCTGAGTTCGACCGGTTGGTGCAACTGGACCAGGAATGGCGCGACCATTTCGCGCAGACCAACCTGCCCATGCGCCAATCCGCCGAGGAGGAGGAGAAGCGGCAATTCATGTTTGATTCGTTGGTGGCGGGAACGTCGCTGGCGGAAGTGCTGCTCGAACAGGTGCGCGACTCCGGCCTGACGGGAACTCAGCGCCCGGTGGCCGAACTGATCATCGGCAACATTGACGAGTACGGCTATTTGAAGGCGTCGGTGGAAGAAATTTCCGCGGCTTCGGGCTTCCCCGGCGAACAAATTCTCGAAGTGCTTCAAGTCATCCAGACCTTCGAGCCGCACGGCGTCGGCGCGCGTGACTTGCGCGAATGTCTGCTGCTCCAGCTTGAACGTGCCGGCCGGCAGGATTCTCTCGAATACCGCATCGTCCGCGACTTCATGGAGGCGTTGGGCAAGCGGCGGATTCCGGAAATCGCCCGCGGCACGGGCCGGACGGTCGAGGAGGTGCAGAACTCGCTCGCCAGCATTGCGCGGCTGGAACCGCGTCCGGGGCGCGCGTTCCTGCCGGACAACGATCAATATGTCCTGCCCGAAGTATTCGTGCGCCGGGACGGCGACGATTTTGTCGTCACCACGAACAACGATCATATTCCCCACCTGCGGATCAGCAACGTTTACAAGGACCTGATGTCGGGCGGGCAGAACACGTTGAAGCACGGGTCATCGACGCAGAACTGGTTC
>CAYIOH010000029.1:0-6547 GCA_964364975.1 uncultured Bifidobacteriaceae bacterium | reverse complement strand
AGAACACGGCGGAGGTGAAGAATTACATCCGGGAAAAAATTCGCGCCGGAAAATTTCTCATCAAGAGCCTGCAGCAACGGCAATCAACGATTTTGAACATCGGCAAGGAAATCGTGAAACGGCAGCGCGAGTTCATGGACAAGGGCGTGGCGCATCTCAAGCCCTTGATCATGGTGCAGGTGGCCAAGGTGGTGGGCGTGCATGAAACGACCGTGAGCCGGGCGGTTTCCGGCAAATACATGCAAACGCCGCAGGGCATTTTTGAAATGAAGTATTTCTTCACCGCCGGCCTTCAGACCGACTCCGGCGCCGGCGTCTCCAACACCAGCGTCAAGGACATGATTGGCGAAATTTTCAAGGCCGAAAACCCGGCCAAACCGCTGTCCGACCAGGAAGTGGTGAAGATGCTCAAGGAAAAGGGCATCGTCATCGCGCGCCGCACGGTGGCGAAATATCGCACGGAGTTGAACATTCTGCCGTCGAATTTGCGGAAGGTTTACTGAACCTTGCCGCGGCGAAATCGAATCAGCGTGCCGTCCCCTGTCCACGCTTTGATTTTCTGGAAAGTGTTTCGGCTTAGTCCCAATCAAATACAGTCACTGCGTCCAGGTCTTTCCATTTATTCCTATCCTTGATCTTGGGAGTGGTGCGTCCGTCACACTGCAACACACGATGCTCGCCGTCTTTCTCCATCGTGAAGTAAAGCGGATCCACCAACGCGGCAATGATGAAGCTTGAGGGCGACATCTTGATGCTGACGACAGGCTTGCCCTGCCAGGTTGATTCAGCGTGCTTCTCAAAGGTGAAACCGACGGTTTCCGCCCGCGATGCGACGATCAAGCGGCATTTGACAGCTTGACCCTTGATTAAATCGTTCCAGTGCGCCACCAGGAACGGCGCGATCATGTCACCCACCAATGTGTCCGGACGAAGCGATTCGGTGTTGGCGTTTGTTTTGCCCGAGGAGTTCGTGCCGGTGACGTAGTCAAAGACAATCTGTCCTTTCCCCGGGGCTTTTCCGTCGCGCCGCAACTTGACGGCGCCACGCGCGTGGATCTGGAGTTCCTCCAACTCATACGACATGAGGTTGTCTCCGTCATAGACGATGCGCTCGCGCGCGGCAACCTTGCCGTCCGGATAACTGAATTCGCGCAAGACTTTCGCGACGGGGCCGGATTGGGTCACGGTCCGCTTGAATTTGTAGAGAATGTGTTTCTTGTTGGAATTGGCTTCGTAGATGGTGGCGGCCCGCATTTGGGGTTGCTCATACCGGGAAGGCGCTTCGCCACCCGCCGCCTTGTCCGCTGGGAAAGCCGCGCTGAGGACAAACCAAGCCGCAAAGATTCCGGAAAATGTTTTCATTCCGTGCTTCATCCAACATCTGGCGTTTTCTTGCAACCTCAAAAAACCACCTCTGAAGAGTATTCGCACAACGGCGCGCTCGACAACGCTTGCCGCGATGGATAGCTTCACCGCCAATCCGTGAGCTATATCAGGCAAATCATCAACTACGTTCGCAAGGCCCAGGAAATCGCCGCTGAACACGGTTTCAAGAATCTGCTCCAGCCAGGACTCGTCAAGGAACTCGTGGTTGCCGACATTCTTGGTCACGAGGTTCACCGGACAAAGCACGAACCCGATGCTTTCGATCCGGCTAATCCGAATCGGAAGTTTGAATATTTGTCCTGTTTCGAGGGCGGGACTTTCCAACTCGACCGCATGTTCAAGTCGCCAGCCGACAAGCGGGCGAAGTCACTCGAACGCATCACGCGCAACACCGCGATCTACTGCGCGGTCTTTGATGAAGAGAGTCCGCTCGATGTCATCGCCATTTACGAAGTCCCGGTGGATGTGATGCAGCGCGAAGCGGAGCGGCAATTGGATGCGAGTCGCAACGAAATCTCCCACGTCGGCTTTACCATCAAATGGGCGCAGCAACACGGCAAGGTCGTTCACACCAAACAGACTTGAGAAGCGACCGCTTGCCCACCCCCGCCGACCGTTGAAAACTCAAAGAGGTTCTCCGCCGATTCATCGCCTTTGATTGCTCTTGCCATCCGCTCTTTCGCGATCCGGCAATAATCAGGATTGATTTCGCACACCACGAAACGGCGGCCCAGTCGTTCACAAACCACCGGAACTGTGCCCGCCCCGCAGAACGGGTCGAAAACCAAATCGCCCGGATTGGAACTGGCCTTGATGATCCGCTCCATCAGCTTCTCCGGCTTCTGAATCGTGTTCAGCAATTCGCGGCTGACCAGTTCCTTGGACTTGTAGGTGAGTTGCTTGATGTCGCCCCACACGTCGCCGGGATTCTTGCCGTCGGGATGGAACGCCGTCTTGCCAAACTTGCCGTTGCGCACGGACGGCACGCGCTCGCAACGCAGCCGATGCTCCAACTCCACCAGTTGCGGCACGCGAATCGCGTCGAGATTGAACGTCTTCGCCTTGCCCTTGGTGAAATAGCAGATCACGTCGTAATTGTTCGTGTAGGAAACGCGCCCCTGCGCCAGCCGGCTCGGCTGATACCACACCAGCCTCGACTGCAACGTGAGGAATGGCCGGTAATCAATGAAGTCAACGCAGTCCGGCTTGCCGAACAAATAAGCCGCGCCACCGGGCTTGAGCAACCGGGAAAAAGATTTCAGCAATTCGAGATTGAAATGCTGGATGTCCGGCACGTTGTCCCACTCGTGCGCCGTGACCGCGTAAGGGCCGTCGCAAACGATGAGGTCAAACGATTCGCCAGGAAGTTTGCGCATGAACGACCGCGCATCGCCTTGCTGAATCTTGCCGATGGCTGAATCGAGTTTACGCATGACGAAACGGTACAACGCGGATCGAATTCGTCCAAGCCGATTTTGGATATGACAACCCTCTCGAACCGGAACGCTACGATTTCGATTCGAAAGCCTTCACCGTTTCCGTCAACTCACTCAAAGCCCGCTTGCAAATCAATTCGCACCGAAATCGTATTGCATACTCGTCGTTCACGGTGCTGGTAAGCTCATCGAACTTTAATAGCTCATAGTCGGCTTTGGTGATGTCTTTGGCGGCTGTGATCGCGTTCTGCTCGCGTGCTGTCTCAAATTCCACAAATCGTTTCCGAGCAATCTTCCTCAATTCGCCTTTGAGAGCAGCCTCTCTGAAGATCAAGAAGTAAGCCACCAATGTGCCGATGTTTTTGAGGAGATAATCTTTGGCGGTAAACACCTTGGTCATCGCTGCGATAGTTTTCTTGACCTCGGCGTCGAGTTTCTTGGCAGTGGTCAGGTCTTTTGATTGCTGAAAGCACTTTACGAATTCGTCCAACTTCACCTTCTTGGTGTCTGTTGGGCTCTTCGTGTGACAAAGGTAAAGGAATTTGCACGCCAGATCAAAGTGCCGATAGCGATTATTCTTGAATGGCAGTTTCGTCTTGAAGAATGGTTGCTCCGCCAATTTTCGAATCAAAGGTGGTAGTGGTCCGCCAAAAGCGTTGCGCTTTTCTGCCGCGTTAAGCGGCATAGCCTCATTTAGCCGCGAAAACATATCTTCAATGAGCTCCACGTCGTCGGTCCGCACAACCATGATCGCAAGTGGGTAATTGTCGAACAACGCCTTCACTTGAGGATATGATTCCGCCAACTCGCCATACGTGAGATTCGACAAATCAATAGACGGGTCGGGGAGGTATTCAAATTTGTCCGGCAGGGGGAACTTGTTGTCGATGAATTCCCAAATCGCCAAGAGCCGCTGCTTGCCATCAACCACGGCATATCGGCGTTTTTTCCCTTCAATGAGCCGTGGCTCTGGAAACTCATGGAAATACAGTTTTGGAATGTCGAACCAGTTAATGACGGAATCGATGAGCAACTGCTTTTTTTCCTCAGACCAGATGTTGCCAGGCCGTTGATAGTCTGGATTCATGAAAACTTTGTCCCGGTCGAGATATGTGAGAATGACCGAATTTGTATTCGTCATTGGCGCAACATTGATTGCAGTTGCAGCGGGAGTGGGCTTTTTCATTTGTGGTGTATCGCAATTCTCGCTGCCACATTCTCGAGTTCTGGAAAAAGCGCCAGTCGGTCAATTTGCAGAAGCAGGAGTTCTTGGCGAAGCTTAGGTTTGGCAGAAGCGGGGATAACAAATTTCACGATATGCGGCTGCTTGCCACTTTTGTCTTTCAGGTCTTCCAGTGGGGTGAGGTTTCGATGAAAGAGCGTAAATACACCTTGCTGAACGTGCAGGCGGCGAAATGGGCGAGGGGCGATCAATGCCACTGGTTGTTTTGAGGCAGTGGTAATTCCGGTCGCTCTCGACGGCAGATAGTCGTCAAGGTATTGCTCATGTTCAAAGCTGGGAATGTCATGTGCAGGTTGCATACGGATTCCGGCCAATTCGTTGAGCACATGCGGATACAAGCACCAGAGCGCAGCATCTTTCTTGCGATGCTTTGCATCCCTCGCCTCAGCCACCGCGAAGTAAAGCGCGACCAAAGGGCTTTCAGTCCAATCAAGCAATCTCGTCGGAACGCTGTGGTGTTGCATCAGGAACAGCCACTCGGCCTCGCGAGTTGGAACAACGTCAATTAACGGAACTGCGTTTTGCTTGAACTTTTTCAGCAGGACTACTTCGTCGTCAGACGAATGCGGAGGGCGCATTATCGAAGGTTGAAGTCGCCATTTTGCGACAGCTTGTCCTCTGAACCAAACCGCAGACTTGTTTTTGTAAACAGCCCCGAGTTTTCCGAGGAATTCTCCGATGCTCCTGAACTTGTCTTGCTTGTAGGCCATAACATTCGACTTTCGGCAGCGCGTTATCGCGCTTTATACCCGAAGTCGCTTTGGCTGACAACGAATGCTTTCCGCACGAATGCTTTCCGCAGTTCCAGTTGTGAGAGCCAAAAAGGCGAACGGTTTCCCGTTCGCCTTTCTCGTTTCAGATTTGAATTTGCTCAGTAGCGATAGTGCTCCGGCTTGTTTGGGCCAGCAATTCCGGCTCGTCATCCAAACGGCCGGGAGACTATCTTCCGCTGAATGAACCCTTCCGAGAAACCGGACGTGCTGTTGCCGCATGGCGGTTATCGCAAACTGCGCAGTTACAAGGTGGCCGAGGTGGTGTATGACGCAACGGTGGTGTTTTGCCGGCGCTTCTACGGGCAGGACCGCCGCATGACGGATCAGATGGTGCAGGCGGCGCGGAGTGGCGTGCGCAACATCAGCGAGGGGAGCGGGATGGCGGCCACGTCGCGCAAGAGCGAGTTGAAGCTCACAAACGTGGCCCGCGCGAGTTTGAGCGATGAGTTGCTCCGCGATTACGAGTCGTTCCTGCGGCAGCGCGGGTTGCGGGTCTGGCCGAAGGATTCGCGCGAGGCGCTGGCCATGCGAGCGCGGCTGGCGCAAGACCACGCGCCAGACCTGCCGCGTGCCCGGCCCGGGGTGGTGCAGTTGACCGGCTTGTTCGGGCTGGCGGAGTTCGTGGGAAAAGCCGAGCCGGAACTGGCCGCCAACGCGATGCTCTGCGCGGTGAACCAAGCCGCCTATCTCTTGAAACGGCAGATAGAGAGCCAAGGGAAAACATTTATCGAGAAGGGTGGGTTCACGGAGAAGCTGTACGGTGCGCGGAAGCGTAGTCTTCAGTCGGACAGGTCAGACGCGTCGGACGGCAGCCCGAAGTGCCCGCAGTGCAGCCAGCCTATGCTGCTCCGCACTGCGCGAAAAGGTCCGAAAGCCGGGCAGCCGTTCTGGGGTTGCTCCGGCTATCCTGATTGCAGGGGCACGCTGCCAACGAAATCTCAGTAACGATAGTGCTCCGGTTTGTATGGGCCTTCGGGCGGCACGCCCAAATACTCGGCTTGCTTCTTGGTCAGCTTCGTCAGTTTCACGCCGATGCGATCCAAGTGCAGGCGGGCGACTTCTTCATCGAGTTTCTTTGGTAGACGATACACGCCGACTTTGTTGGTGGCGCGGTTGGCCCAGAGGTCCAGTTGCGCGAGGCATTGGTTGGTGAAACTGTTGCTCATCACGAAGCTCGGGTGGCCCGTGGCGCAACCGAGGTTCACGAGGCGGCCTTCGGCGAGTAGATAAATTGTGCGGCCATTGGGCAACACGTATTTGTCATACTGCGGCTTCACGTTGATGCGTTGCACGCCTTTCAACGTGTTGAGCCGGTCCACCTGAATCTCGTTGTCGAAGTGGCCGATGTTACAAACGATGGCCTGATCCTTCATCTTGAGGATGTGGTCCAGCGTGATGACGTCGCAATTGCCGGTGGTCGTGACGTAAATGTCCGCCGTGCCGAGCGTGTCTTCGAGTGTGGTGACTTCAAAACCTTCCATCGCCGCTTGCAGCGCGTTGATGGGGTCAATCTCGGTGACGATGACGCGCGCGCCGAATCCACGGAGCGAATGGGCGCTGCCCTTGCCGACGTCGCCGTAGCCCGCGACGACCGCGACCTTGCCGGCGATCATGACGTCGGTGGCGCGCTTGATGCCGTCCGCGAGCGATTCGCGGCAGCCGTAGAGGTTGTCGAACTTGGACTTGGTGACGGAGTCGTTGACGTTGAT
>CAYIOH010000028.1:2449-16790 GCA_964364975.1 uncultured Bifidobacteriaceae bacterium | reverse complement strand
GTGAAAAGCCCCAGCGCGCGGTAGGCCTCCGTCCCCGGCGGCTCGAGGTCGAAGCTGGAGACGTTGCGGAAATTCTGGATGAGCGTGCCGTCGAAGCAGTCGGGTGTGGGGAAGTATGTTTTGTTGCTGTCAGGATAAAGGCGCATGCCGCGTCCGAGCATCTGCTCCCACAGGATGCGCAACTTCACCGGGCGCAGGAACACGATGAACTCCAGCGCCGGGATGGCCTTTGCCCTACGACCCTCACCCAGCCTACGGCCACCCTCTCCCGCTCCCGCCGGCGAGGGAACTTCCACGGTGACGACGGCCTTGGGATTGGGGCGGTTGCGGAATTCGCGGATGCGGCAAAACGGACGAATTCCAGAGCGACACCTCACCCTGACCCTCTCCCCGGTCGAGGCGGAGAGGGAAAGACGCGGGCGGTCCACGTTCGGATTGCCGATGATCTTCTTCACGAAGTCGTCGCCCTGATTGAAAACGGCGCGGCAGGTTTTGACGAGCTGGTCAGCGTGCGAGGTGTGTGGGAGATCGTTGACGGCGAAGATGAGAATTTTGGGGAAGTGGCCGGTGACCGTCTCGTGTTCGTAGGCGTATTTGGCAACTTCCTCGATGATCTTTCGATTGCTGTCCGGAGCGGTGATGTCGCGTTCCACTGAAGCGGCGTCATAGGCGCGTTCGTCTTCCAATTGATCGAGCGCCTTCTGGCCGGTATCGGTGTCCACACGCTCAATGGTTTCGCCTTCGTTGAGGAATACGCCATTCATACGCACGTGCGACTTGATGGCGACCGGTTCGTAATCCACGAGGTAGCCGTCGAGAATGGCCTGCTCCACGGTGTAGCGGAATACGGGCGGACCGAAGAGTGCGGTCGTGTGTGCGGCGGGCGTGGCCGTGAGTCCAATCTTGATGGCGTCGAAGTGATTAAGCGTGTTGCGCCAGACGCTCATCTCTTGCGCGGTGTAACCGCGATGACATTCGTCGGCGATGATCAGGTCGAAAGCGTGGATGGGAATGTCGAACTTGTCGGCGTCGGCTTCGGCCTCCGTGTCAACGCCGCTCTGCGCGAAACAGCCTTCCGCACCGAAAAGATTCCGCGCCATGCGCTGGATGGTGGAGACGTAAACGAACGTCTGGCTTGGCTTCGGGTCAGTCAGGTATTCGTTCGGCAATACCTGCGGATCAAACGGCTCGTCATCGCCGAAGTCCTCGCGCTGGAACTTCTGGCTGTAGAGTTCGTATTCGTTCGTGAGCTTGTTGCCCTGCGGCGTATCAAAGGCGTTGAACGTGCGCACGGATTGGGCCGCGAGCGCTTTGCGGTCCACAAGGAACAGGATGCGCTTGGCGAGTTTGCTTTCGAGCAGGCGATAGATTTGCGCGACGGTCAGGAAAGTTTTTCCCGTGCCGGTGGCCATCGCCACGAGGAGTTCGCGCCGGCCGCTGATGACGGCCTGTTCGGTGGCGATGATGCAGCGATGCTGATAATCACGCAGCCGCGTGATGATTTCCGGCGGCGTGTCGAGCAGCCAGTCGCAGGCCGGTTTGCGATCGAAGGCGAACAAGGCTTCGAGCGCGGGCCCGGTGTGGAAGTTGGCGATCTGGCGGGAAGCCGCCTTGTCCTGCCGAACATCGAGAAACCGGATGACCTCGCCGTTGCTGGCAAACAGGAAGGGCACGCGATAGCCGTTCCAGTTGCCCGGACCGTTGTATGCACCGGAGGAATACCGCTTCGCCTGCTCCAGCACGTTCTGCGGATTCACCGCAACCTTCTTCGCCTCCAGGATGCCGAGGAAACGGCCGTTGACGAAGAAGCCGTAGTCCGCCGGGCCGTTGGCAGTGGCAATTTCGGTGACGGCGTGGCAGGTGAGCTGCGAGACGTCCAAGCCGTCACGCCAAGGGATGATTTGCCAAGCGGGATTGAGCGAGCGCAGTTTCGTGTCAATCCGTTTTTTCCGGGTCAGCCATTCCGCTTCGTTCATGGGGTCGCCCTATGGTGTTGCCCGCATCTTAGTCCGGTGGCCGTTCAAGGCAAATCCAAAAAAGTGCTGAAAGTGCTGAAACGCTGAAAGCTGAAAGGGTGAAAGTTGAAAGGAGAAAGCGGAAGGCAGGTCACCGTGGAGTACACACGCCGGCCCTCCGGCAAGCAAGTCTGGAGTCGAACGGGTTGACTTCACTCTCCTCACGGTCAAAGGTACCGGCCATGCACACGAAGACGCTCCGCGCCAACCTGTCGGTGATGATCCTGTTGCTGACGCTCAATGCCCCCGGCGACGGGTCCGTCCTGAATGCCGCGGAGTCGGGTGGCAAAGTCGGGCATGGGCTGCTCCTGATCGCCAACAAGGGAAATCAAACGCTCGGGATTATTGATCCAACGGCCGGCCGTCAGATTGCAACGGTCGCGGAAGAGGGTGTCACCGGTCATGAAGTGGCGGCGTCGCCCGACGGGAAGCGGGCCTTTGTGCCGATCTACGGCAGCGGTGGTGTGGGCGGGGCGGGCACGGACGGCTGTCTCCTGCGGGTGATTAACCTGACCACGCGGCAGGTCGTGGATACCGTTGATTTCGGCAAGGGCATGCGGCCCCATTGCGCGGTGTTTGGCCCCAAGAACGGCCTGCTCTACGTGACTACGGAACTGGACAACTCGGTGACGGTGATTGATCCGCAGGCATTGAAAGTGGTCGGGACCATTCCCACCGGCCAGCCGGAGTCGCACATGCTCGCCATCACACGCGATGGTCGTCGCGGTTACACCTCGAACGTCGGGCCCGGCACCGTCTCCGTCCTCGATCTGGAGACAAAGAAGGTGCTCGCGGTGATCTCCGTGTCAGCCAAGGCGCAGCGCATCGCACTTTCGGTGGATGACCGTTGGGTGTTCACGGCGGACCAGACGCAGCCGCGGCTCGCCGTCATTGACACAGCGACGAATGGGGTCAGGAACTGGGTGCCCTTGCCGGGCGTCGGCTACGGAACGGCACCCACGCCAGACGGGCGGTGGTTGGTGGTGGCGATACCCGGGATCAACCAGGTGGGTATCGTTGACCTGGAAACGATGCAGATGGTGCGGACGTTCGGCGTGCCCAAGGCACCGCAGGAGGTGCTGGTTCGGCCCGATGGGATGGCTGCTTACGTGTCCTGCGATGTGAGTCGCCAGGTTGCCGTCATTGACCTCAAGAACTGGAAAGTGGAGAAATTGATCGATGCGGGCCCCGGTGCCGATGGGCTTGCGTGGGCCAGGGCGGATTGAGCGACAATTAATCAAGGAACAGCAGGGAATCGCCCATAATGGTTAGCCTGCTCAAGCACGTTCTGCGGGTTCACAGTGACTTTCTTGGCTTCGAGGATGCCAAGGAACCGACTATTGACGAAAAAGTTGTAGTCGGCAGGCTCGTTGGCGGTGGGCAATTCTTCGACTGTGTGGCAGGTAAGGGTGGAAAGGTCCAGGCCATCGTGGTAGCGGATGATTTGCCACGGCGGATTCAGCGTACGCAGTCTGGTGTCGATACGCTTCTTCCGTGCTAGTCTATGCCGTTTGGCGACACACCGGTCGGAACGAGCGCGCACGCCCAAGGTAGATTCCCGGCCAAAAATGTTGCCGCCGGTTCCACCGATTCATCACACAAGCTCTTCACGCCACTTCACCTTCCAGCGAGCGATTTGGACTCGCCAGCGAACTTTGATTGCGTTTCAATACGGCCATGAAAGTCAGCGGGTTCACCTTTATCCGCAATGGACGGACACTGGGTTATCCCTTCGTGCCGTCCATTCGTTCGTTGCTGCCGCTGTGCGACGAGATCATCGTCAACGTGCCGGAATCTTCCGACGGCACGCTGGCCGACGTGAAGGCCATCGGCGACCCGAAGATTCGGATCATCGAGTCTCCGTGGGATGCGTCGGTCGGCAAACCCAACATGCGCAACCACACGAACATTGCGCTCGATCAATGCACCGGGGACTGGTGTGTGTACATCCAGGGCGACGAAGTGTTGCATGAGGACAGCATCCCCGCGATGCGCGCGGCGATGGAGCGCGAGCTGAACAACCCCACGGCGCAAGGCTTCGTGGTGGACTACACGCATTTCTACGGGAGTTTTTCGACGATTGTTTATTCGCTTGGTTGGTATTACAAGGAAGTGCGGGTAATCCGGCGCGACCCCAAAATCCGTTCGTGGGCCACGGCGCAGGGTTTCCGCACCACCGAGGGCGAAAAGCTGTTGGTGAAGAATTCCGGCGGCAAGTACTTTCATTATGGCTGGGCGCTTTCGCCCGAGCAAACGCGCCGCCGCGTCGGCAATCTTTCCGCGGTCCATCTCGACGACGCCGGCCAGCAACGCGCCAAGGAACGCCGCGCCGAATTCTACGACGACGATCAAAAAGTGAAACCGTTCACCGGCACGCACCCCGCCGTGATGCGGGGCGTCGTCGCCGCCGCGAATTGGACGTACACGTCGCGCAATCCGCTCATTCGTTTTCGGCGGCAGTACTTCTGGGAAGACGTTGCGCTCATTGTCAAGAACTGCACGGGCATCACGCTGGGCGTCCACAAGAACTACCGGCTCATCAAGTGAAGCCCCCTTCGCCCGCTGTGCGCGTGCTTCACCTCAACTCGCTGTTGACGGGCGGTGGGACGGATGATCGTTCCGTGCGCATCGCCCATGCGCTGATGGCCCAAGGCTGCCAGGTTTGGATGGCCGGGCCGGCAGGCCGGGAATTTTCAAGTGTGATCGAGAAGCTTGACCTGCCTTTTCATCGCACGCCGTCACGCGGGCCGCTGAAGCTGCCGCTCATCTTCAGCGTGGCAAAGTTCATCCGCGCCGAACGAATCCAAATCTTGCACGCGCGTCATGGTCGCGATTACTGGCCGGCGGTCCTGGCGGCGCGTCTCTCTGGCGTCCAACCCAAGTTGGTCATGAACCGTCACCTGGCCAAGAGTCCCGGCTCGTGGGTCAGCCGCCGTTTCCTGCTCGGTCAGTGCGACGCGATGATCGCCGTGTCGCAGTTCGTCGCGAAAGTCCTGCGCGAAGGTGACGCCGACCCCAAATCCGCCGACCCCGAGCGTCACTACCGCGCGCCGATGTCCGGCGACCACTCGAAGATTCACGTCATCTACGGTGGCTTTGACATGGAACGATTCAAACCGATTGAAGCGTTTGCCCAGCGCCAGGCCTGGGGATTGCAGCCATCCCAGTACGCATTCGGCATGGTGGGCGCATATGTTTTGCCTCGCGGCAAAGGCCAGCACGAATTCCTGCGGGCAGCGGCGCAGGTCCGGGCGCGGATGCCCGAGGCACGCTTCCTCATCATTGGCCGCGGCAACATGCGGGAAATGTTGGAGGCCGAGATCGCGCGGTTGGATTTGAAAGGCTTTGCATGGCTCACGCCGTATTCTCACGATGTGCCAGCGGCGATGAACGCGATTGATTGTCTCGTCCTGCCACAGGTCGGAACGGAGGCGATTCCCGGCGTCGTTATCGAGGCGCATGCCTGCGGCAAACCCGTGATCGCCTCGGACCTTGACGGCATTCCCGAAGCGTTCGCGGTTGCGGGCCATGGCCAGCTCGTTAAACGCGGCTCGGTGGATGAACTGGCCGCAGCCATGAAAATCTGGGCCGGCAAGCCGCCGCTCGACCTGCCCGCGCGCTGGCGGCTGCACGAAAAAGTTGCCGCGCAATTTTCGCTGGAACGCGCGGCGCAAAAACTGGCGGCCCTTTACCAGTCGTTGCTCACCGCGCCCGCGTCCGGCAAGCTCCAGCCTGCATGACGTTGCCGGATTACTATTCGCGTCTCGCGCCGTTTGAGGAAACCTTCCTGACCGGCCAGCCCATTCTGACGTATCACCACGTCGGTCCGCGCCGAGACGGCGCGCGGCTGAAGGGTCTTTACGTCAGTCCGAAGTTGTTCGCGCGCCAGATGGCGGAATTGAAGTCCGCCGGCTTTTCCACGCCGCTATTTGCGCAGGTCTCCGGCGAGGGTGCAAATCACCAGCGGCAAATATTCCTGACGTTCGACGACGGCTTCCGCGATGTTTTCGAACACGCGCTGCCAGTGCTGCGGGCGCACAGTTTCTGTGCCGTGCTGTTTCTTGTTTCGGATTTGATCGGCAAGACGAACGAGTGGCAGCAGCGCGAGGGAGACGTGACCGAACGGCTGATGGATGAAATTCAGGTGCGTGACTGGGTCGCTGCCGGACACGCGATTGGCGCACACACACGCACGCACCCGCGGCTGACGCAACTCGCGCCCACCGCGGCGCGCGAGGAGATCATCGGTAGTCGTAAGGCGCTCGAAGACCGGTTCGGCATGGCGGTGGAGCACTTCTGCTATCCCTATGGTGACTGGAATGACGCGGTGCGTGACCTGGTGATTGCCGCGGGTTACCGGACCGCTTGCACAACTCACGCGGGCGTGAACGGGCGCGGCGGATCCCCGTTTGAGTTGAAGCGCTTCACAGCACGATACCCGACGCGAAGGTTGAAGGTGCTTTGGGCGCGATGGCGAAGCGGGTGGAACGTTGCGCGGAACGTCACGAACGCTCCACGCGCCGGGCGATGAAAACATAGCGAGCGTGGGTCAGACCGTTGACCACTTCCTCGAAGTAATACTTGAAGCCTTCGAACAAATTCAGCCGTTTGAACTTGAGGTCCAAACCCGCCAGCGCGAAGAACTCTTTGTAATCCGCAAGTGTGTAGCTGCGACCCGGCAAGACGGGCTTCGCTTTGCAGTGGGCCGCGGATTTCCACTTCACCAGCGGCAGCACGGGTTCGCGAACGGCCACCAACTGGCCACCCGGTTTCAAGACCCGCTTCGCCTCGCGCAGCACCATCAGCATGCTCACGGCGCGATGTAACACCGCTGCGCAGACGACGAAATCGAAATATTTGTCCGGAAAGTCCAGGTTGCAAGCGTCCGCGGGCATCCGCGTGATTTTGTTTTCGTGCGCCCGGAGCAGATTAAAAGTTTTCGGCGCCTGCTCCTTGAGCAGCTTTGGCGAAGAATCCGTGGCCACCACCTCCACGACCCGGGGCAGCTTGGACAGCTCGGCGCTGAACCACGCCGCGCCCGCGCCAATTTCGAGGATGCGCCCGCGAAACGTGATCCCGCATTTTCGGGTCAGGAACGGAATGAATTTCGGGAAGCCCTCTTTTACGCAGCGCAACCATTCGGCCTCACTGCCGAAGTCGGTCTCAAAATGGTGCGAGTCCCGGCGGAATGCCAGTTCGCGTTGGCGCGCCAATCGAGGGAGACAGCCGCTTTTCTCGATGTATCTGGACTCAATCACGTTCAAGAATGAAAAAGAGTAGGAGGCAATTTCGCGAGACGCAACGGCGATCTTCCCGGCAAGCACCACAAAATCGCACTTTACATTCCATGCGGAAAAGGTAGGGCCGTTGGGTCTGTCGGGTAAAGTCCCGAGCCACACGCTGGCCTGCGGTGGAGAAGATTCACGGTCGGGGCGTGCACACAAATCCTTATTTGACGATTGGTTCGCGTGTGCTACTCTAACGGTGTTCTATGAGCGCAAGACAAATCAAGGGTATCAGCCCCGAATCACAGCAAGTCACTCTTGGCGCGCGACAGTCGCGCTTGACCCTTTCCCACGACACGGTCGTAATCCACAAAGGCGGCATTGAATTTCACAGCCCCACGCCCTTTACCGCGTGGACAGAGATGACCGTGGAATTGCAATCGCCCGACAACGGCAAAGTCCACTGCGCCGGCGTGGTGATTGCCTGTTCCGGCAGCAAACACACCGGCTACCACGTCTCCATGGTCTTCACGAGCATGTCGAAACAAGCCCAAGCGCGGCTGACCACGATGGCGTATTCGGCACAGGGCTGAAGCCTCCGCCGCGAGACTTTGTCTCACTCCGTGTTCGGATACGAGCCGAGCACCTTGACGAAGTTGCAGTGTTCTCCCAGCAACCGGATCGCGTTGGCGACCTTCCGGTCTTGGAAGTGCCCGTCGCAATCAATGAAGAAGAAATATTCCCACGCTTTCCGCTTGCTGGGGCGCGATTCGATCTTCGTCATGTTGATCCGGTAACGGCGGAACGCGGCGAGCGCGTGGTGCAGCGCGCCAACCTTGTCCGTGATGCTGATCATCAGGCTGGTGCGGTCTTGGCCCGTCGGCGGACTGCATTGGCGACCGAGCACGAGGAAGCGCGTGGCGTTGGCGGCGTT
Source organism: uncultured Bifidobacteriaceae bacterium (assembly GCA_964364975.1). Lineage (GTDB taxonomy): Bacteria > Verrucomicrobiota > Verrucomicrobiia > Limisphaerales > JADLHS01 > JALOTT01. The sequence continues at coordinate 8,616 of CAYIOH010000028.1, read as the reverse complement.
GTCCTGTATGTCCTGCTCCAACACCCGCAAGCCGTACTTCTCCGCAGCGAGCATGCCGGCGATGGCGGCGGTGAATTTTTCCTTCGCGGCCAGTTCGGCGGAGCGGGCGTTCGATGAGGTTTCGATGATTTCCACGCGGGGCAAATGGTTTTGCACCCAACCGCGGCATTGGGCAAGTGACTGTGGATGAGCGAACAGCTTCCGGATTTTCGCGCGCGGCGAGTTACTCAACAGGCATTGCTGCACGGGCAAAACAATTTGTGAAACGACTTTCAGGTCGCTGTCCACGAACATGTCAAGCGTGTGCGTAACGACGCCTTCGGTGGAATTCTCGACGGGCACGACGCCGTAGTCCGCGCGGTTCTTGCTGACCTCGGTGAACACGTCGGCGATGGTTTTTTGCGCGGCGTAACGGAGGCTCGAACCGAAGCGGCGAATGGCGGCTTGGTGGGTGAACGTCGCCTCCGGCCCGAGATACGCGATGGTCATGGACTTCTCCAACGCCAGCGCGCTGGACATGATTTCGCGGTAAACGGCGCGGAGCTGGTCGTTGGTCACCGGTCCTTGATTGAGACGGCATAGGCGCTGGAGCACGGCGCGTTCGCGGTGCGGCGCGTAAATTTCCTCGCCCGCCTTGAGTTTGATTTCGCCGATGGCGAGCACGTGCTTGGTGCGTTCGTTGAGCACGCGGACGATTTGCGCGTCCAGTCTGTCAATGGCCTTACGATGCTCCGGGATGTTCACGGCAAACGCAGCATGAAGAATCCGGCGGGAAGAATCAAATCTGTTTGCGCGCTAAGCAGAAGTCGGGGCAGCTTCATCCGTGGGGCTGGCGGCGGTCGTTTCTTCAGTTTCTATCTTGCCTTCTTCGCTCAACTGCAACTCTTCCGGCGAGGTCGTCGCAAGTCCCGCGTCCGCCGTCACCGGTCCGGGCGGTTTCTGAACGACGAGTTTTCGGAGTTCCTCCGCGGCGGGCAACTCCTCCAGACCGCGCAAGCCGAAGTATTCGAGAAACAAGGCCGTCGTGCCGTAGGTCGGCGGGCGGCCCACGACTTCGGCGCGCCCCACGGCTTCGACCAACCCTCGTTCCATGATCGTCTGCATCACCCCGTCCACGGACACGCCGCGGATTTGCTCGACCTCGGCGCGCGTGATGGGCTGGCGGTAGGCAATGATGGCCAGCGTTTCCAAAGCGGGCTGCGAGAGTCGCGGCGGGCGCGCTTTCACGCCCACGAGCGCGCGCAGCCACTGAGCGTATTCCGGCTGCGTAACGAACTGCCAGGCGCCGGCCACACACACCAGCCGGTAGCTGCGGCCAGCCGTCTCGTGCTCCTGCGCCAACAGTTCCAGCGCGGCGGTTAGTTCGCCCTCTTTCACTTTCTTGAGCGACCTGGCCGTGGCGTCGGCATCTTCCTGCCCGGCGGCGGCAGCCAGGATGTCGCGCAGTTCCGTCGGGCGAAGGGGTTTTTGCGCCGAGAACAACAGTGATTCCAAAATGATTTTCAGTTCCATGCTAGGCGGTTTGCGGACTGGAGATGGTGGACTGCGGTTCGGTGACGGGTACTGCCGTCGTCTGCGCCGTGACCGGCGCAACCGCCGTGATCGCTCGGCGAAGTTCGATTTCGCCGAAGGCTTCGGATTGCGCGGCGACGATTTGTTTCAGGCGGATCAATTCCAGCAACGCCAGAAACGTGACGACGATTTCCGTACGGCTGGTGACGCCTTCAAACAGTTCAGAGAACAGGATGCGTCCGCGGGCGGCGATGATGCGGATGATGTGCTCGATTTTTTCGCTCACGGTCCATTTGTCCTCGAAAATGTCGCGCAGGTCCTCACGCGTGCTGAAACGTTTGAGGACGCCGTTGACGGCGTTGAGTAAATCGAAAATGGAAACATCCGGCCGCGGCGCGGGCGTGGCGTCCGCGAATTCGAGCTTGCCCGGCACGCGCGGGAAAACACCTTCCTGCCGTTCTTCGAGCGTCTGGAGTTGCGCGGCGGCGTCCTTGAATTTTTTGTAGGCGACAAGCTGGCGGATGAGTTCCCAGCGCGGGTCTTCGCCTTCGTCCTCGCCGTCGGTTTCCGTCCGCAGGTCCACGGGCAGCAGTTCGCGGCTCTTGATGTACATCAGTGTCGAGGCCATCACGAGAAATTCGCCGGCCACCTCCAAATCGAACTCGCGCATCATCTCGATATATTCGATGAACTGCGTGGCGAGCTTCGTGAGGTTGACTTCGTAAATGTCCACCTCCTCCTTCTTGATCAGATAAAGGAGCAAATCGAGCGGGCCTTCGAAGACCTCGAATTTGACTTTGTATTCGGCCATGACGACCGGCGGACTTTTCTGCCGGGACACCGGATCGTAGGATGAGCGGCGAAAGTTGGCAACGCTAGAACGGGCCAACGTGGAGTTCAAAATCCAAAGCTTAGCGCTCAAGGGAAAGATAAAACCCCAAGCTTCAAGCTGCAGCGCGGCGAAGCCGGTCCGCGATAGCGCGCCACTCCGGCGCGTCGGTCAGCGCCTCCACAACCACCAAGTCCGCGCCCTCTTCGTCGCAACGATGCAGCTCGGCGTAAATCGCGCGGGCGAACGCCTCAGCGTCGTGTGGAATCACACTTACACGCGCCAAGCCTTCACCCGAGGGAATGTTTGTATGCGCGATGACATGGCAGGTTGAGAGTTGAAAGTTGAGAGTTGAGAGTTGATGGTGCAAATCCGTCGAGTCCCGCCAGTTCAACAGGACGAGCTTCGCCTTTGGCGCGTAATGTTTCTCCATCAAGCCCGGACTGCGGAGCGCTTCCTGGCAGGGGAGCGTTTTGCGTTGGCTGCTGACGAGGTCGCCGGTCACGGCGATCAGCGACTCCTCGTGAATCATGCCGGGCCGAAGCACGGTTGGCGGCTCGGTGGTGAGATCAACCACCGTGGACTCGATGCCTACTTGCGATTGGCCGCCGTCCACGATGAGTCGAAGTTTCTCACCCAGTTGTTTGCGCACATGCTCGGCGTTGGTGGGCGAAACGCGGTTGGACACATTCGCGCTCGGCGCGGCCAGCGGGAAACCACATTCGCGGATGACAGCCTGAATGAACGGATGGTTGGGCCAACGCACCCCCACCGTCGGACCGCCGGCCGTGACGATCTCAGGGATCGCTTTAGCCCGTCGCATAACCAGCGTCAGCGGACCAGGCCAAAAAGCTCCGGCCAATTTATCTGCCGGCTCCGGCCAGTCCGCCACGCAACGCTTCGCCATCTCCACGCTGGCGACATGGACGATGATGGGATTTTGCGCAGGCCGGCCCTTGGCTTCGTAAATCCGCGCGACCGCTGCGGCGTTTAGCGCGTTGGCCGCAAGGCCGTAAACCGTTTCGGTGGGCAGCGCGACCAACTCGCCGGCGCGCAGCAATTCCGCCGCGCGTTTCACGGCGGCGGCGAACAGCGCGGGCGTATGCGTTGGAAAAATCTCAGCCGTCATATCGTTCCGCGGAAAGCATTTTTAACGCAGAGGACGTAAAGGACGCAGAGGTTCGCGGAGAACACAAGTGGAATCCTCGGTGGAATCCTCGGCGCCTCTCCGATTTCTCCGCGTCTCCGCGTTAAAAGAAAGCCTCACTCGTAGCGCAACGCTTCAATCGGATCGAGCTTCGACGCTTTCCACGCCGGATAAAAGCCGGAGACGATCCCGATTCCCGCGCTGGAAACAAAGGCGATGATGATGATGGGCAGCGGCGTGAGGGTTGGCCAACTGGCCACCATCGTCAGCATCTCGGCAGGAATTTTTAGATCCGTACAAATGCTCGCCAGGAGTTTTACGAGTCTGGGCGCGCCCACCCCTAACCCAATGCCGATCATCCCCACAACCGCGCCCACCATGACCGCCTCCACCAAAAACTGCACCAGGATATCGCGCGCCCGCGCGCCCACAGCCATGCGGATGCCGATCTCGCGCGTCCGCTCCGTCACGCTTACGAGCATGATGTTCATAATGCCGATGCCGCCGACGATGAGCGAGACGCTGGCAATCGCTCCGAGCAGCACGGTCATGATCTTGGATTGGGCGGTGGCCATCTGCGCCAGTTCCACCTGCGTGCGAACCGTAAAATCCGGTTCCCGACTGCGTCGGCGGCTCGTGAGCAAATTCGTGATGTCCTGTTGCACGCGACCGATGGCGTCGGCGCTGGCGGCTTGCACGAGGATCGAACCGACGAACGTCGCCCGCGAAACGCGCCGCATGTGACTGGTGTAAGGAATGACGACCGTGTCGTCCTGGTCCTGGCCGAACAGGTTAAAGCCTTTGGACTCCAAGACGCCCACGATCTTGAAAGGAATTTCGCGCACGCGCAACGTCTGGCCGACCGGGTCCATGTTCGGAAAAAGCTGATCGGCCACGGTCTTGCCGATGACGGCCACCTTCGCGAGGCTGCGCACGTCCTGCTCCGTGAACATCGCGCCATCGGCAATGTTCCAACTGCGAATCTGCAGATAATCCGGAGATTCCCCCATGATCCCCGGCCGCCAGTTCAACCCATTGGCCTGAACTTGCATGCGGTCGCGCACTTCGGGGCTGACCGCCACGACGTCGGCCACTTCCTTCCTGATGGCTTCGGCATCTTCGAGGGTGAGCGTTGGTGCGCCGCCCCAGCCGCTGCGTGAGCCGCCGCTGGTGAAGCTGCCCGAAAAAACGGACACCACGTTCTGGCCGAGGCTGGCGACCTTGGCCTCCACCTGCACCCGCGCGCCGGTCGTGATGCTGACGGCGGTGATCACCGAGCCGACGCCGATGATGATGCCCAGCATCGTCAGCATGGTGCGCATTTTGTTGCGGCGCAAAGCGCGGAGGGCGAGCCGGATGGTGGCGAAGAGGCGCATCAGAAAATGAAGAATGAAGAATGAAGAATGAAGAAGGTTTTCATTCGTGGCCTCGGGCGCGTTTGAGGATGGTGATGAAGATGGCCACCAGTTCGTTTGCCTCCTCCGCCAAGGGCTGCAAACGGCGACGCGGCACGACGTTTTCTTCGATCATCAACTCCAACCAATAAAGAGATTCATCCGCTTCCTTCAAGCAGTCACCCATCTTGGAAACAAACTCGGCTTTTGATCGCGCGCGATTCGCCTCCCGATAATTTGCGCCGACCGATGTGCCGGAGCGCAAAACTTGTTTCCCCAACACCTGTGCGAGCGTATCGTTTTTCGGCAGAGCGCAGTAAAGCCGGATGACCCGACGCGCGAACATCTTTGTGCGCGGCAACAAGTCTGTTTCTTCCTTCTTCATTCTTCCTTCTTCCTTCACGCCAACTGCACCGCTTTCTGTTCCGCCTTGAGCCGGGTGGATTCTTTTTCGGCGTTCAGCCGGTTCGTCACCGGCGTGTCGCTCACGACCAATCCGTCCCGCAACACCACGGTGCGTTTCGTGTAATGCGCGATGTCCAGTTCATGCGTGATCATGATGATGGTTATGCCGCCGTCATTGAGCTTTTGGAAAACACCCATGATCTCGATGCTCGTCTGCGAGTCGAGATTGCCGGTCGGTTCGTCGGCGAGCAGCAACGCGGGTTGATTCACCAGCGCGCGGGCGATGGCCACGCGCTGTTGTTGTCCGCCAGAAAGCTGACTCGGAAGATGGTCCGCGCGATCACTGAGGCCGACGGTTTCCAACGCCTGTGCTGCCCGGGACCGGCGGTCGCGGCCGGTGAAATTGCTCCGCCGGTAAAGCATGGGCAGCTCGACATTCTCCACCGCAGCCGTGCGCGCCAGCAGATTGAAACCTTGAAAGACGAAACCGATTTTCTGATTCCGAATATCCGCCAGTTCGTCGCGGTTTAAACCCGAAACGTCAACACCATCCAGTAGAAATCTTCCCGCCGTGGCGCGATCCAGACAACCGATGATGTTCATCAACGTGGATTTGCCCGAACCGCTCGCGCCCATGATGGCGACGAATTCGCCCGCCCGAATCCCGAGCGACACGCCCCGCACGGCGCGTACGTCCACTTCGCCCGTATGGTAGGTCTTGTGGATGCCTTCCAATTGGATTACGGCGTTCATGAGCGACAGCTAGTATGGTGAAACGGAAGTTTCGTTACGTCCCGAGGTTCCGATCCGAGTCGCGATCGGCAGGCAGGGCGCGGGGAAACCCGGCGCCCCCCCCCCGGGGCAGGGGGGGCCCCCCCCC
>CAYIOH010000028.1:0-2439 GCA_964364975.1 uncultured Bifidobacteriaceae bacterium | reverse complement strand
AGACTGGCATCGGTTCCCCGAACGGCGCGCACGGAGTGACGCGCCCGACCAAACAGGTATCGCAAATTCTTTGTCACAGCACTAGCGGCGCGGGAAGCCGCCGCCGAACGGGTTGCTCGCCGGGGCGGCGCTGGTGGTCGGCGTCGTCAAACTGAGGACGACCTGGTCGCCCTCGGCCAGGCCAGCGAGAACTTCCGTCATCACGCCGTCGTTGATGCCGAGCTTCACCTGCACGGGTTTCAGTTCCGGGGCCGGGCCGGAGGATTTGCCCGCCTCGCTGCTGGCGAGCGTGTGGATGGTGCGCAACGGTTGCCGCTCGCCGGGCGGCCTGCCGCTCCGGCTACCACCACCGGCACCGCCCGGCCCGCCGCGCCCGCGCTGTCGCCCGCCGTCGCCACCACTGCTCATACCGGCTTCATTGGTCCGTGCGGTTTGCTGCGCCACGACTGGCGAAGCGGCGTTCGTGCGCTTTTCGCCCGCCGCGCTTTCCGGCGGGCGAAACCGCAGCGCCGCGTTGGGAATCTTCAGAACATCTTCCCGCCGCGCGACGACGATGGAAACATTGGCTGTCATGCCGGGCTTCAATTTCAAATCGGGATTGCTGACCTCGATGACTGTGTCATACGTCACGACGTTTTGCACCGTGGTCGGCGAGTTGCGGACTTGAATGACGTTGCCATGAAACGTGCGATACGGAAATGCGTCCACCGTGAAATCCACGTCCTGCCCCACCTCCACGCCGCCGACGTCCGCCTCGGACACATTCGCGTCAATCTGCATTTTGGTGAGGTCGTTCGCGATGACGAACAGCGTGGGCGCGCTCATGCTCGCCGCCACCGTCTGGCCCACGTCCACGTTGCGGGAAATCACAATACCGTCCACGGGCGAATAAATCGTGCAGCGGCCGAAGTCCACCTTCGCGCGTTCGAGCGCGGCCGTGCGGATTTTCACCTGCGCCTCGGCCTGGTGCAGCGTGGCCACGGACTGGTCGTAGTCCGACTGCGCGATGAGTTTGTTCTTAAACAACTCTGCCGCGCGGCGGGCGTTCACCTGGGCGAGTTCCAAGCCAGCGTTGGCGTTGGCCAGGTCGCCTTCCGCCGAATTCATGTTGGCCTGATACGTGCCGGCGTCGAGTTGCGCAATGACTTCGCCGGCCTTCACCTGCGAATTAAAATCCGCGTTCAACTTCAGGATGATGCCGGAAATCTGGCTGCCGACCTGGACGTTGCGGACCGGATTCAACTGGCCCGTGGCCGTGACCGTCTGCGTGAGATCGCCGCGCGCGACGGTGGCAGTCTGGTACTCCGGCGCGTTGTTCTGCTTCTGCCGTTGATAATAAGCCACGCCGAAGCCGGCCCCACCGACCACGACCAGGATCACGAGCCACTGAACCCAACGACGCTTTCCATTGTTTGCCATAAATTCTTAAACGCGCCAGCCGCGCACCACAAAAGACATCTGCATTCAGCGACAGGTTACGCGATTCGCGGTGCATGTCCATGCTTTGCTTGGTGGCGCAGGCCTCCCCGCTTGCCGCCGTGTCGGCAACCCGCCGGGTTGGCGAATGGTCGGCGTTCCCTCACCTCGCCAAGCCGGACGCTCGGCGCGACGACCGCAAGCTGGGAGGCTGGCGCCATTACTTTCGGCTTTGTGCGGCGCATTTCTGTTCTTTAGAATCATCTCGTGCTCGAAACATTCATTCCCCAGTTGGCCGCACAGTGTCCGCTCTCAGACGCGCAAGTGAATGAAGCGGTGGCGGCGCTCGTGAATGCATCCATCCCAGCCGCGACGAAGGCCGACTTTCTCACCCAACTGGCGCACAAAGGTGAGACCACCGGGGAAATCGCCGCCTTTGCCCGCGCGCTGCGGGAAAAATCCGTCGTGCCGCCGCTAGATGCGGAAACCCGCGCCCGCGAAATCCTCGACGTGTGCGGCACGGGCGGCGACCGGCTGGGCACGTTCAACATTTCCACGACCGTAGCGCTGGTCTGCGCGGCGGCGGGCGTAACGGTGGCCAAGCACGGCAACCGCGCCATCACTTCGCAGGCCGGCAGCGCAGACGTGCTCGAAGCACTCGGAATTAAAATTGATCTATCGCCGGCGGACGCAGCGCGATCATTACGCGAGCACAACTTTGCGTTTTTCTTCGCGCCTAATTATCACCCGGCGTTCAAGCACATCGCGCCCGCTCGCAAGTCGTGCGCCGAGCGCGGGCAGCGGACGATTTTTAATTTCCTCGGCCCGCTGCTGAATCCCGCCCGGCCCAGCGCGCAGTTGATCGGCGTGCCGCGACCGGAACTCTGTGAACCAATTGCACGCGTGCTGCAATCGCTCGGCGTGCGGCGCGGGATGGTGGTGTGCGGGAGTGTGGTAGGGCGCGTCACTCCGTGCGCGCCGGCAGCCCGTTGTTCCCAGCCCGGCGCGCACGGAGTGACGCGC
>CAYIOH010000027.1:0-17057 GCA_964364975.1 uncultured Bifidobacteriaceae bacterium | reverse complement strand
AGGTTTTTCCGGAACTCCGGAGACTGCTCCAGCCGTTTGATCACTGCTTCGTGTAAGACGGAAGAGGAATGAGGCTTACCCAGATAAATCACCAGGAATCGCGACTCCAACTCCCAAATCAGCTCAGCAGGCAGGTCCAACGGACAAACTGACGCCTCAGGGTAATTAGACATCTCGATGAAATTGATGCCGCCGTGAGCGGAGCAGAACTGATCTTGGACGCCAGACTGAAGATGGAGCCGGCCGGTTTCTACGTAATGCGCCTTTCCGTACGAGATTTGGGTACTGGGGTTGATTGCGGTGTGAATTTTAGCTGGACTTGAGTTGGTGTGAACTAGGTGAAGTGGCTCGATGTCAATGGTTTTTCGTTTGTAATTTCTTGTGCTGGGTTTGCAATTTGTGAACTACTATCGGGGCGCTTTGGCGATGAAGACTTACGGCGATTTGCGCAAAGACCACTATCGCCATGTCGCGGAGAAGATGTGGTTCTAAGTGATTACGAGCCAGCAGCTTGGACTTCCACGCTTTTGCCAACTGGCCCGCTGGTCGTGCGTGGCATCGGTTGGCCTCCGGTCAGGCTAAACGAGAAGCTTCCATGCCTCCAACAAGTCCACCACTTCTTCGTGAATATGGATTGGGTCAAGCAACGTTCCTTTGGGGTGACATGAAATAACGGCGGCATTGGGCAGCGATTCTCCCAAGCAGCGATAGAGTTCCGCGGCCCTACTCTGCAGAGAAGAATCGGACTCGTAAACGTCTGCCTGCTCACCAAGGTAGGCCCGCCGGCCCTTCTTGGTCAGATTGCGTTTAGCCATTGCCGGCAAAACATCAAAAATCACGTAGAGATCAGGGCGCGGAAGTTTGAGAATCTCGTGCTCAAGCTCTTCGATCCATGAGGCCAGGCTCTGATCGTTTTTTCGGAGGGTCTGATACACAACACTTGAAAGTGTGAACCGGTTGAGCAAGACGTATTCGGCGTTCTCAAATCTCCGAAGGTTAAGCTGATAATCCTGCCACCGGTCGAGTGCGTACCATAGTGCCATGGACATCGGATCACAATCTGATGCCGACTCTCCATTGATTCCAGCCAAAAGTTCGCCGATGTGTTTGCCAAAAAATGAATCGTAGATCGGATAAGAGCGCTCAAAGACGCGATGGCCGTGGCGGCGCAGGAAATCGGCCAACAAACCGAGTTGCAGCGTTTTGCCGCTGCTATCAATTCCTTCAAAGCAAATCTTCTTGCTGGTCATGGTGGTCTCTCGGCTCACATTAGCAACGCACGTTCATAAGCTGCGATCGTCTTCCGCGCCGTCGCTTCCCAGGAAAACTCCGCAGCTCGGGCCAAGCCTTTCCTGACCATATTTGCCCGCTTCTCGGCATCGGCCAATACAACACGGAACGCTTGAGCGATTTCTTGAACTGACGTGGGTTCGATTAGCTCTGCCGCTCCACCCAGCAACCTCCGGTAAACAGGAAATATTAGACGTTATCACGGGCGTTCCGCACTTCATGGCCTCCAATATTGGATATCCGAACCCTTCCCACAAGAAAGGAGAGACGAATAAATCAGCCCTGCAATAAAGCCGCAAAAGGTATCTGTCCGGCAGGTAGCGTTTGCCAAGATACTCACCTTCCAGACCTGCGTCTTTGAGAAACGAGGGTCTCTTAATTGCCTTTAGGTGATACACAAAAACGCGAGTGTCTATTCAGCGAAAAGTCGCACAGAATTCTCAGAACGCGCCGGCCGCCTTCACAACACATTTCGCGCTTCTTAGAAGGATTTTAAAGTCCATTTGCGGCGAACGTTGGCGGACGTATTGCACATCAAGTCGGACGGTTTCCTGAAAGCTGAGGTTCCCACGGCCCGAGACTTGAGCCGGGCCGGTGATCCCAGGCCGGACTAGAAATTTTTCCAACATCTCGTCCTTGTAATAAGGAAGCATTTCCGGGATCTCCGGGCGGGGGCCGACGAGGGCCATATCGCCGGTTAGAACATTCCAGAAATTCGGCAGCTCGTCGAGAGAGGTCTTGCGCAGCCATCGCCCCTGCGGAGTCAAGCGCGGGTCGTTCTTGATCTTAAATACCAATGTCTCGATTTCCGCGTCGTCATACGCGTAGCGGTACAGCTCGGGAAATCTTTGCCTTGCGTCCGCGTGCATGGTCCTAAATTTGACGAACCGGAAAGTCTTTCTGCCCTTCCCGACGCGTTCTTGAAAAAATAGTACTTTGCCAGGCGTTCCCAATTTGATCACGAGTGCGACCACGGCCATGATGGGCAGGGTAAACAACAGAATTGCGGTTGCCGTGACGATCTCAAACAACCGATAAGGGACTTTCCAGAATGCCGAAGACGGCAAGCGATTCGGCTTTTGTACGACCAGATCGGGTGATATTTCCATTAGCATCCTTTCAACAACAATGCAAACTTTAGCCTCGTTCCAACTGCTTACACCATGCAGATGCTTTCGCAGGATTCGAGCTATTCAATCTAGAGGCCTGGTTCATTTAGAGGTCGGTTTGAAGCCAAGCCTCGTTACTGCTTCCAACGCCGGAGGCCGTAAGGAGCAAGACGAATCGGGATGTTGCGGAATTCCGGATGCAAGTTTTGGATTTCCGTGATGAGCGCGCGTTTGTGGAGCGAGCCGGATTTGAGGAGAAGGGTGACCGAACCGCCAGCGCCGCCCGCCCCATTGACCTTGTAGCCTGCGATACCGAAACGGCTTGACACCTGGATGACGCGGTCTGCCCGCTCGCCCACCAAGTCCGGATGCAGCCCGCGTTGAGCCTCGGTATTCTGGATCATGGCTTGGCCGAAGGCGGCCAAGTCCCCTCCGAGCAAAGCCTCTTTACCGAGCACCGCCGCTTCGCGGAGCGGGTCAAGGTTTTTCCGGAACTCCGGAGACTGCTCCAGCCGTTTGATCACTGCTTCGTGTAAGACGGAAGAGGAATGAGGCTTACCCAGATAAATCAGCAGGAATCGCGACTCCAGCTCCCAAATCAGCTCAGCAGGCAGGTCCAATGGGCAAACTGAGGCCTCAGGGTAATTAGAGATCTCAATGAAATTGATACCTCCGTGAGCTGAGCAAAGCTGATCTTGGACGCCGGACTGAAGATGGAGGAGGTTGGTCTCGACGTAGTGCGCCTTGCGGGCAACCTCATAACTGGTAAGCGATTGCGTCGCAAGCAGGTCTAGTGCCCCGATGATGGCCACGGAAACCGCCGCCGAAGTGCCGATAGAAGCGCCAACCGGCGCTTCGGAGAAAATGGTGACGTCCATGCTCAGGTCGGGCGACAACCGGAACAACTTGAAGCCAGCCTCGATGAGGGGATGTTTGCCATAGGAGTGGGAACTGGGATCGATGGTGTAAATATCGTGGTAGTTTTCGGCGCGGATGGTAATGCTTGGTTCCTGCTCTTTGCGGGGGCGTGTGAGCAGGGTTACCTCTACAGAGGGGAAAACAGCAAAATTGAGCACCCGACCAGTGCCGGCAAACCAAGTGTCGGTCCACCCGCCGAGATCGCAAATGCGTACCGGCGCTGTGCATTTGATGACCATGAGCCGAGTATGTAGTGCTTCCAAGCTGAATTCAACTCTTTTCGAAAATTCCCGTCGGCTCGACCCCGTAAGCTCAAAAACTCACCCACCTCGGAAGTCGGGCACAAGTGCGCCAGCCAATGTGCCGCTGGCCATAGCTCAGGTAGCTCCATTCGGTAATTAGCAACCGTGACACTTTGTCCAGAAACTCCCTGCCTGCCCACCGGCACCAACCGTTCCTTCAAATTGCGGTCGCTGGCATCGCTCGCCGTCAGCGGGATTCCCGCTTTTTACGACTGGGTGCCGCCCAACTGCTCGCGGTGGCTAGCGGTGCCGTGAGTGCGCAAGTCGGTGGTTACTCCGTTGAAGAGTTTTCGCTAACCACGGGACCATTTAGAGGATTGGGGCTTTTCGTGGCGCGGTGCCCACCAGGAAAAGCCCCCCGTAAAGGACCAGTTTCGCTGCTCGGCAGAAAACAGCGATCCACGCTAGCATCTCCTCCAAGGGCCAAGGCCATGTCGCCAGCAGCGCCGCGGTGGCGAACGCCAGGAACAAAGCGGTAATCACGATTTCTCCAAGAAACGCTTTCCCAGGACAGGCCTGGATGCAGAATACCATGAGCACGGGTACTATCAGCCAATCCAGGAACACCCCGACGAGCAGGATGCGCAAGAGCGGTGCGCTGGCGACGAATCCCTGACCGAATGCCCAGGACAGTACCTGAGTGACGGCGACGGGGCACCAGAGGACTAAAGTAAGGAGCGAAAGGCAAACCACAGCCACGAAGTTACCGATGAACAAGCTGCGGAGCGTCCCCTGACGGTGAAGCTCCAGCAGGCGGGGTTGAGTGAGGACGCTGAGGTACATCGCGACATAGCTCATCAGCATGGCCACCTGCGACGCCAGTCCATACACCGCGCTGCCGCTGGCTCCTTTCTCCATTGCCAACAGGAGCAGGTCTCCACGGCCGGTGATCGTCCCCAACACGACGATGCCGGCGGCGTAGCCGCAATAGCGCAGCACGCGTGCGACGTCCGGCCGCGTGGGCCAGCTTCCGAGCAAGTGCTGCTGCTGAAAGAAAAGTAATCCCGTCGTGGCGGCAGCCAGCGCCGCCAGACCGTAGATCAGCAGGTAGGGGACTGCCAGGGCGAGCTGAAGTGAGGCCAGGATGAGGAATCCCGCAGCGCGCACCGTCCCTTGGGCGAGATCCATGGCAGCATAGATCTTAAATCGCCGCCGGTTTTGCAGGCAGGCAAAAGTCGAGCGGGCGGCGAGCAGGGCGAGCAGGGCGAAGAAGCACCAGAACAGCGGGAGGGTGGGGGCAGCCAGCGCGGGCCACTGTCGTCCGAGGAGTGAACGTAAGGCGAGCAGCGCGGCAATGGCGGCGATGGCCAGGATGGCCTTGAGCTGCAGGATCATAGCCTCGAAGCGCCGGGTTCGATCTTCTTCGCCTGGATGGAGAGCGAAGAAGCGCACGACGGCTAGGTCGAACGGCGCTCCGAGGAAACCGTCTCCGAGGAGAACGATTGACATGGCCACGGCGAAGATTCCGTATTCTGCAGGTCCGGCAACGCGGGCGATGAGCAAGCCACCGAGAAAAAAAGCGGCGAGGTTGGAGAACTTGCCGCCGAGAATCAGGACGATATCGGCGAGGTTCTTCCAGGCGGATCGCATAGCTGTGGCTAAGAAAACCTAAGCGCGGCAGGTCACCGTAGTCCAGGGCATCAACGGGCTGGAGCGAAGGAAGGCTCCCGCCGGTCGGGAGGCAAGGCCGAACAGGATGCGTATGGGGAGGGAAAGCAGGCGTCCTTTGAATGATTTTCGCATGGTGATGAAACCCCAGAATCCGGCAACGGGGAGGGTCTGGAACTCGCTGCCACCCGCGTTGGTGAAGAGGTGTCGGAAATCCGCCACCGACAACAGGAAGCGGCTCCAGGGAGGATTGAGCGTGACGCGATAGCAGCCGGGCTTGCGCCAGTGGAAGATGTCGAAAGGGAAGAGCCGGTTAGGGCTGCAGGCGATGACGTGTCCACCGTGTCGGGTCACCCTCACCATCTCGTTGGCAAGTTGCTGGCGGTGGTTCCAGAAATGCTCGGTGGGTTTGTTGCTGTCGCCGATCACGCCCACATGGGGGAAGACACACCCACAGAAAACCGCGTCGAAGGTGCGGTCCTCGAATGGCAAATGCATGCCGTTGGCCAGGACCAGACTTTCTGGATTTCGGCGCTTCGGCCAATCCAAGGCTCGGTTACCATTATCCACGCCGAAGCAGTCGAATCCGACCTCATTCAGCAGTTCCACCTCCACCCCGATGCCGCAGCCGATGGCGAGGAGGCGGCAGGAGCGGTGATTGTAATCCGGGAAGAGCCGACGAAATAAGGGAATCCAATAATGCTCCGTGCCGTAGGCGTTGCTCTCGACCTCGTAAGCGCGACACACCTCTTCTGTGGTGTCCTCGAAGCGCCCGCCCACAATCAGGTCGGGAAAGCCATGATCGCGAGTCCAGCGACGGAGCACGGTTCCGGCCGGATCCTGGCTCACGATCTCCCCTTCCAGGTCGTAGAGGTGGTGGCGTGTTTCGGGGCACACCAAGGGGATTTCTCTCCCAGGCGAGCCGACGGTAAGGTGACGGGGTGAAGGGCAATTCATAGCTCAATCGCGTGACTTTGGCGGGACCAGGCTTTGCAGGCGGGCGAGAGCGAGTCTGAGCCCAGCGCGGCCGGCCAGCAGGGTGCCGGTTGTCCATCGCGCTGGGTGGAACCTGCCCAAGCCGTGGAGTTCGCAGTAAGATCTGTAGGCACCGCGATGAAAATCTAGGATGTGAAATTTCTGGACTGCATACGGCCGGTAGCCGCTCCCCCTGCCCTCGTGGTGAATCACCTTCGACCGGGGATGAAGGACGACTTTCCGGCCCCGCCTGGTCAGTCGCCAGCAGAGCACGGCTTCGTGCCAGTAGTAGTAATCCTCCGCGTAACCGCCGACCTGCCAGAAATCCGACGGCCGGACAATCTGTCCCGCTGCCGACACCCAATCCACCGGGAAGGGTTCGGCTTGAGCCAACTGGTCTTTGCAGAGGTAGCGACGGACCCAGGGGGCGTTGGGGAAAAGTCGCGTCAGCGGCGAGCTGCGTCCCATGAACCCGTTCAAGAAGGTGGGGAAGCGTCGGCCGGAATACTGCTCCAAGCCGTCCGGGTAGAGGAGCCGACTGCCGACGGTGGCGACCTCCCGATGCGCGTCCATGTATTCCACCAGCAACGCGATGGCATCCTCGAGGACGACGGTGTCGTCGTTGAGGAAATAGAAGTAGCGGCTATTGGCCCGGCGGGCGCCTTGGTTGGCGGCCTTGCAGTAACCGGCGTTGTGGTCGTTCTCAATCAGGATCACCCAGGGGTAGGCCTGCCTGAGGTCGGCGACCGTGCCGTCGGTTGAGCCGTTATCGACGTAAATCGTTTCGTAGGTGACGCGGCGCCACTGCGCCCGCAGCAGGGAGTCCAGGCAATGGCGCACAAACCCGTGGGCATTCAAACCGACGATGACGATGGCCACGTCGCGGGCGGGAGTGCGGTCGGCGGGGAGCAGGCTATTCATCGGGCGGGGAGGGGATGGAAGGAACCCGGCTCGGGGGCCGCGGCGGGCGCAATCGGGCGGGGAGCAACGCGCGACCAACCGTACAAGACGGGGGCAATCGTGGCCATGAGCCACCAGCCCTTCAGCGAAAAGTTGAAGACGTCCAGCTGCAAGCCATCGACGAGCACGGCGAGCATGGCGGTTTGGATGGCCACAAGCAGGTAGTATTCGTCCTCCCATCCGGCGCGATGGCGCAAGTTCCGGGCGGCGGCGCGAACGTAGAAGAAAATCAGGCCCACGAAACCGAAAAACGACAGCCAACCGAAGATGCCGGTCTCGAGCGCGACTTGGAGATAAATATTGTGCACCGACTGGGCGCTGACGTCCGGATTTTCCATGTAGGCAGGAACAGCCTTTTCGTTCCCGACCCCGACTCCGAACAGGAAATGATCCTGAAGAATGCGCAGGCCCGCCTCCCAGTAGCGGAGGCGGATTCTCAAGGTGGCGGCTGAGCTCATGGTGTAATTCCTGGGTGTCAGCGTGCGGTTGATGATGTCTTCCGGAACCGCCGGGATCAGCAGGACGAGGGCCATCAGGGCGGCCAGGACATGCGGCGTGCGGATCTTGAAAAGTCCGAACCAGACGCAGAGTCCGCCGGTTACTGCGGCCACCAGAAATGTGCCTCGGGTGTTGGTGAGGAGGATATTGTACATGATCAGGCCGAGGGCGAGAACCAGGCTTGCCCGTTGCCATACCTTACGGTGGCGACGAAGGAGATAAAAGAAAAAAGGGATCGTCAGGACCAAATTGATTCCGTAGACCGCCGGGTGCGAGGTGGGCCCCATCGATCGACGGACGGCTGATCCTCCCAGGGCGTCCCACTCAGAGATGTCTCCATAAACCGTCGTCCAGCGGTTTCTCGTAGTCTGAGTGTCTTGGTCGGAATCGGTCAGTTGCTGGCGCGGCAGAAAGTATCGGTGCTGCGCCCCGCCCACGCCGGAACCCAAATGCCAGTCGTACGTGGAATAGACGGTGCCGGCCAGGTTCGCCGCCAGCCAGATGGCGATCATCAGATGGATCTGCCTCCGTTCTTGGAAATAATTCAAATACAGGATGAAAAGCAGCCAGTTTGCCAAGATGGTGCCGACGACTCGCTTGGTGGCATAGGGATCGGTGGAGTAGAACAGGCCAGCCAGACCGAGGAGCGTGAAGAAGCCGTACAGGAACATCGAAGGATCAAGGCGCAGCGAGCGGCGTTCGTGAACGCGGGCCAGCACGATCGCCGTGAGGCAGCCCAAGGCGACGAAGCGCATCAGCGAAATCGTGAAGGTGGCGTCGTCATTGGTGATCCGCTGCATCCGTTCCAGGGGGAGGAGGAACGCCAGCATGCCCATGCCGATTCCCGGGACGCGCAGAATGGCAAACAAACCCAAGATACTGAGGAGGGTGGCCAGCCCGATCCACGGCGAGCGAAGCGCTCCCAACAGGAACACCACCCCCGCCATCAGGCCTATCATCACACCGGTCCAGCGAGAGGACTTAGTCACGGTTGGATAGGTCGGCGACCGGCGCCGGCTGCGGACTTAAACCAGATACACGGAGTTCCGCGGGCGCAACGACTCGGGCGGATGAAGGGAAAGTGCCCAGCCAGGTGCCCGGCGCGATCCGTTCCAAATCCTGCGGGGCGTAGATCAATTCGCCCCGCCATTCGAGAAGCAGGGCCAGGCCGGCGCCGGTCAAGACCCCCCCCACCGCGCTCAGCAGGAGAATGAGCAGGCGATTGGGAGCGACCGGGTTCTCGCTGTAGGCCGCGGGACTGAGCAAGGAAACGTTGGCGACTTGCCATCGATCCAAGGTCTCCTGACCCCGGGCTTGCTCCCGGCGGGATGCGTTCGCCAGAAACCGGGATTCGGCAACGCTGACCTCCAGTTGGAGCTGTTGCAGTTCCGCCTCGGCCTGGTCCAACCGCTGCAGCTCGGATTTGATTTGCGCGACCTGGCCCTTGGTCTTCTCCAAGACCGCCTCCAAGGCTTGGGCCTTGATGTCGTCCTCGGCCAGCCGCGATTCCACGAAGGTGAGAATCGGATTCCGGCTCAGCGTGCGCGCTCCGTCTTCCTCGGCGGGGGCCTGTTGCAGGGCGGGTTCAAGACTGGCGATCTGGACCTCGGCTCTTTTTACGGGATCGGAACCGGGTTCGTACTTGGACAACGCCAAGGTCCTTTCCAACTGGAAACCGGCCAGAGATTCTCGGATTCGAGTCCGGGTGGCGCTGGGACTGACAATCTTACTGGTGAGCAGAAGTTCCTCAAGTTCGGATCGCCGCTCCAGCAGCGCCCGCTGCTCGGCTTGGACCTTGGCTTGTTCTCGTTCCGCCTCCTGTCGGCCGACCTCCGCGACTTTGAGCATGTCCAGCAACTGTATTTTCTGCTCCGGCACCGCACTAACCCCTAATTTGGATTTGAGCCGGGAGACCTTTTCGCGCAAAGCGAACAGGGTGGCGCCGTAACTTTGAGCCTCTTGTTCAAAGAGCCGAAGGGCGAACTGATCGCGGCCGACCACCTCGACGTGCCGGGCCAAATATCTCCGCGTGAGGTTCTCGAGAACATCGCGGGCCAGCGTCGGATCGGGGAGTCGCAACCTGAGGCGGATGACGTCGGCGTCTTTCTCCCGTTCAACCGTCAGGTTTTTTTCCACGGCCAAGTAAGCGAGCTCCTCCGGGCTAAGGCGTCGTTTCAAAGCCAGGAGGATCTGCAGTTCATCCAACTGTTTTTTGCTCCAACGAAGGCCTTTTCGCAGACCGTACTTGACCCACCCCAACAGGCTTTTGGGCGGGGGAGGTTGAGCATGAAAACGCTCGAGGCCAAGCTCCTGGACGGTGGCCGCGATCAGCGGCCGACTGATGAGCAACACGACGTAGGAATTGATCTCCTCCTTGCGCACCCCGTTGGGGAAAACACCGCCCTTCTCAACCGTGACCGGGGGCTCCGTGTTTTCCCGACCGATCTTTACGAGTAAACTGGCCTGGGCTTCGAATTTGTCGCTGACAAACAGCAAGCCGACGTAGACCGCCACTATCACGATGGTGGCGACGAGGCTGACCAGCGCCTTCCGCCTCTTCAGGATGACGAGAAGGTCGTCCCAGAGCGTGTGGATCGTGAGTTCGAATTGCGGATTCGTCATGTGCCACTTCCTCCGTGTTAATAGATCCCCTTACCGATCAGGTAGGTTACACTCAGGCTTTTCGAGAACGGGATCAGTTGATTTAGGTATTGGTCCACGAACTTGTCCATATTTGCGATGGTGGTCCGGGGCACGAAAACCATGTCCTTCGGATGCAGCCGCAGGTCCTCCTCACCGCCATCTTTCTTGGTGACCTTTCCAAGATCGACCACGAGGTACTCCGGCTTGGGCAACCCCTGGTCGCGAAGGATGACTACGGAACTCATTTTGGCCGACGGTCGTGGACCTCCAGCCAGGGCAATCGCTCGCAAGGCTGTCAACCCGTCCACCATAACGAACATGCCCGGATTGACGACCTCGCCCCCGACGCAAATCTTAATGTTCGCGGCGTTCTCCAGGGCTATACTGATCTTTGGATTTTTTACCGTCTTCGCGTATTGGCCCTCGAGCAGTTTTCGAGCCTCCAAGAGGGTCCGGTCTGCTACGTTCACGTCCTCGATGAGCGGCAAGGTCACGAATCCATCCGGGCGCACCAACACCGACCGATTCAGTTCCTCATTAAAACGGTGCTCGATCCGCAGGCTGTCCCCCGGGCTGACCCGATAGGGGGCACGAGTCGTTGCTTCGGTATTGGCGGTTATCTCGGCGCCTATTTCGGCCGTCGGGAATATGTCGGCAAAACGGACATCCTGATATCGACCCTGTGAATTCTTCGAGACACAAGAAGTCAAAATCAAACTCAGGACGAGTAGGGACCGAGTGAATGTCATCATGTCTGCTCTACATATCATTGCCGGTCGAATTTGTGAAGTTGTTTCCTGGGATGACGGTCTTCGAAGTGGACGTGGAGGGTTTACGGGCCAGGGAGAAGGCGGTTTGGCGCTGGAACGGTCTCGGCCCTATCCCGTCGTTAACCTGGCAGCCTACTTTCTTCAGTTGGACGCTCGGTGGATCGTGATGCAGCGTTGCGGCCATGAGTAGGACACCTCTAAGCGCCAGCACTACGGGATTATCGCCCACAAAGTTTTGTTCAGGCAGGCGTGAAGAGGAGTTTCCCGAGCTCCGGTGCATGATTTCGCGAACCACTGGAAGGAGTGCTTTCGCGACGAACGCGTGCCCGTGCGCGTTCCAGTGCTTGTCCTCCCGAAAGAAAAAGCGCTCAGGAGCGCCGGCTTCGCGAAAGACCGGAAGCAGATCAAAACAGGCGACCCCCTGTCGCTTGAGATACTCCTTGATGTCTCTTTGCGGCCGGTCGAAGTCGAGGCCTCGGAACAACTCAGGCATCAGGACTTGCAGGTGGTCCGGGATGAGGACTACGAGGAGCGGGACGCCCGAGTCGCGGGACAAGCGCGTGAGCGCCGCGAGGCCCAACTCCGTGCTGGCGTAAAGCTGTCTTTGAAGCTCGCTGCTTTTCGGTTCGTAGAGCACGATGCGATCATTCCGGATTTCCAGGCGGTTAAACACCCCTCGAAACCAAGCGAACTTCCAAAGCGCGTGGTCCAAGAGGCCAAGGAGCGGTGAGGTGGATAGTGCCTCGCGTATTTTGAGGCCGAGAAGATAGAACATGCCTCCACGACCGTTTCCGGCGTCGCCACTCTTGCGCCGGGAGGCCTGCTTCAGGTCATCTGTAAAGTCGTTACCCACAAAGCAACTTACGACCACGAGCCGGGGTCTCAGTCGGGGCACGAAATGCTCCCAGACCTCGACGTAATGGTAGGTACCCCATCCCGGAAAAGAGAGGTTCACCACCAGTCCCGGCGGCTCATCCTGGCGCACGAGCGCAGCGAAGCGCTCGCTGAGTCTGTCCTCCAAGTCGACACCCCAACCGATAAAGTAGGAGTCCCCCAAGAACAGGTAGGGTCGTTGGGAGGCGAGCACGTCGAAATCAAGTTCTCGCTCGCGCAACCCCAGCGAGTTCATGCGAAGGCCGACCTTGAAGTCCTTGCTAGTCAACGTTCCCGAGTAACCGGGTGGAAAGACATCAATCCACGGCGTCAGGGGATGCCGCTCGGGTTTGGGGACCAGGGTTCCCCGACGTGGCGTCCCCACCGAGAAGACCCGCAGAGCGATGTCCATCGCGATGAGAGTCAGGCCCGTGGACACCATCGCCAGCGTGACCTTCAACGCCACCGCACGAAGGCGTCGGCGCTTCACGCCAGGGACGTTTACAGATGACCATTGGTGTTCTGACAACGACGCGACGCTAACTGACTAGGAGAGAGGGTTCAAGGCAAAACTTCGGCAATCTTGATTCTGGCAGCGGGCGCCTTGGGCACGCGAAAGTTCGGGTGTCATTCCCCGTTTCCGCTCGTCCCTGCAGCTTAAGGGTTTCGCGGTTAAGTTGTAGCCATCGGCGTCAAATCAAGAAACGGCACGGTCTCCATTCAGGCCAATGGGTTGATGCTCTCGATGGGGCAATAAGATTTATTTCGGAGTATTTTGAGGTTGTGGGCAAATCCCGCCTCGCCTATGCTTACAAGGAATTGGTAGTTGCGAACTATAAAGTTATAGCGATGAGGTTCTTTCAAAACCCGGGACTGTTGGGATTTTTTGATTTGTTTGAACGGGACGGCGCGCGGCGCGTCTGCCATACATGGCTGACCTGACAACGATTTTCCACCACCTGCAACGCCAACTGTTTCCCGCGCTCGAGGCCGAGCTGGGGACGCTCTCCGCCTTGGATCAGCAGTTCTGTGAAGTCATTTCGCTCACCGAGCTGGGGCGCTTCACCCGCCGTTACGAATGGTGCGGCAACGGTTGTCCCCCGTGTCCGCGCACCTGGCTGGCGCACGCCTTCATCGCCAAGCACGTCTATCAGTTTCCCACCACCGGCGCACTCCTTGACGCCCTGAAATCCCGCCCCATGTTGCGTCAACTCTGCGGCTGGGACAACGCGGGACAGATTCCCAGCGAACCCACCTTCAGCCGCGCCTTCGCCGCGTTTGCCCACGATCAGTTGCCGCAGCAAATCCACGAACAGATGGTCAAGACCCACGCCGGGCCCAAGCTGGTGGGTCACGTCAGCCGCGATGCCACGGCAATCGAAGCGCCCGAACGGCCCGCAGCCAAACCCACGCCCGTTGCACCGTCCGCACCCCGCAAGCGCGGTCGGCCCAAGCAAGGCGAAGGGCGTCCACCCGCGTCGCTCAAACGTCTGGACCTGCAACCGGCGCGCACGCTGGCCGAGAATCTGACCGACCTGCCCGCCCGCTGCGACGTGGGTTGCAAACGCAACAGCAAAGGCCATCAGGAAAGTTGGATCGGCTACAAGCTGCACCTGGACACGGTGGACGGGGACTTCCCGGTCAGCGCGGTGTTGACCAGCGCCAGCGTGCATGATTCGCAGGTGGCGATTCCGCTGGCGCAAATGACCGCCCAACGCGTGACCTCGCTCTACGACCTGATGGACAGCGCGTATGACGCGCCGCAGATTCACACCTTCAGCCGCGCCTTGGGCCATGTGCCGCTCATTGATCCCAACCCGCGCCGGGGTGAGAAAATCCCGTTGGCCCCGGCGGCGGCGCAACGGTTCAAGGAACGGAGCGCCGCCGAGCGGGTCAACAGTTTGTTGAAGGAGCGCTATGGCGGACGCTGGGTGCGGGTGCGCGGCGCGGCCAAGGGGATGTGCCATTTGATGTTCGGGTTGGTGGCGTTGACGGCCACGGCGCTGTTTGCGCGCTTGTGTTGAAGCCCCTGAAGCCCACCGCCAGCGAAGGGCGGCCCTGAAACTCGCGCCGGTATCCGGCGCGCCGGGCGGAGCGTGTTTGCTCAGCGAAGAAAACAGACGAGCGAAATCTGAAATCGCGAATTCCGTCGCTCCAACCCACAAACTCGCTTCGCTGCCACTCATGTCACAGAGGTTTTGAAATTTCGTCCGATGCTTTGAAGGGGCCAGTTCAACCCCAAGGCCCCCGGCGCAGAGCGTGCGCCCAAGACCGAGCAGTACCCCTGGCTGAAGCGCATTGCACTTCACCCGCGTCCCCTCAACGTCGCTTTCAGCAAGGCAGGCCAAACGCTTGATGAGCGCACGATCCAAGGATGCGCTTGCACCGACAGCAACTCGTACGACCCAGCACGCACCTTGACTTTCCGCTCGAATGAGTCCCCGTGGCGGCGTCAGTCATTTTCCTCGCTCAGCGGCCGCCGCGCAACCGCCGCTCTATGATCGGGGCGAGCTGTTCAGCGAGGAACCGGTGCCCCGGGGCGTTGAGGTGTCCGTCGAGCGGAAAGAACAACTCCGGGCGCGCGCAGCGGTCCCGGAACGCAGACGAGACCGTAACGCACGGCACCCCAGCTCGGCCACACGCTTCCTGGATCGTGCGGTCGGGAACGTCCGACGTGAGAAGTTGCTCAGTGAGGGCAAAACCGATTCTCCGTTGGGTCTGGAGTTCCGCCCGGCTGACGTAGACCGGATAGGGTATCGACACCACGATAACCTCGCAGCCGTTGGCTGCGGCAACGCCGGCCAGATCGCGCAGGCTATCCGCCATGATTCCCTGGGGCACAGCAAGCCCCTCGATTCGCGTCGCGGCAACGAAGTAGTCCGGACGGCGAAGCGCGATTTGCACGAAAAAGGGATTCAGCCGTCCGCCCTCGAACGTGGCCCGCACTTCGGCGTCGAGGGTGGCGTAACGCCCACCCTCGTCCTCGGACATCCGCCGCAAGACGCTCTGCGCCTGGCGGCGCCATGACGGTCCGATTTCGACGACCGGGTTGAGCGCAGTGCGCAACCGTTTGGCTAGTCCAAGCATGTTCGGGAGCAGCACCCGAATCGCTTTGCCGACCCACGCCGACTTGGACCGCGAAGAGAGCGACTCCCGCAGTTGCTCAACGTCGTCGCCCTGCAGAACCCCGACGATCACCAGATCGGGCTTCAAGACCGGGATGATGCGCCGGGCGTTCTGCGCATAGAGAACAGGGTCCGCTCCGGGCTGACCGGCATTGGCGACTTCGGCACGGAGTCCCCGCCCCTTCAGGAGGCCTTCGAGGACGGCGGGCCACGCCTCGCCGTCGGACACGCCCCACCCCCACGTAAAGGAGTCGCCGAGGGCGACGACCCGCTTCACACTTGGGGACTTTGCCACGCTGAGTTCAGTTCCTCTCAGCCCCAGCGCGTTGTTGTGGGCGGTCACTTCGAACTCAGCGGTCACATACCGCGCGGCGGATCCGGCCGCCGATAGGAGCGCGGCGTTGAGCGACGGCACGGCGATCCCGAGCAAACGGTCGAAGAGCAGGACGAAGAGGACCAGCGCCGCGAGCAGCACGGCACTCATTCGAAAGTTTCGCCAGCAACGCGATCCGGCGGCGGGCGCCCCCCTGAGCTCGCCGGAGCCCTCGAAGCGGCGTCCTTCGCGGCTGGTTCCTTCGTCAGGGGACCCTTTCCGTCTTCCGGTGTCAATAATTTGTGAGTGCGGGTTAGGATGCTTGTCGAAACCAAGGAAGGGTATGTGGACCAACAGGGTCGCGCAAGCGAATTGCGGCAAAAGTTTTGTTATCGGGGGGCCAACGCAGATTCTGCCAGCCTCGAGAGTTGGGGACGTTACCCTCAATACCCCAGCGCGACACAGCCGCAGCCGAAGCACAATGCAAGCGCGGAGCGAACTCCCTCGCCCCCATCGGGGGAGAGGGCCGGGGTGGGCACTCCGGTAGCACCGAGAAATTTCGTCGCCGCCGGCGATCAATTTGGACTGTTGCGGGGCAGGGCTCCCCGGTTGCGCCGGAGCTCACCCTCTTGATCCAGCCGCGTCTCGAACGACCTCTTCGTAGAGGGAGATGGTTTGTTCCGCCGTGCGTCCCCAGTCGAAGGATCGGACGCGGGCGTGGCCCCGGGCGCGCAAATCCAGGCGAAGTGCGGCGTCTTGGAAGAGCGTGCTCATGGCGCGGGCGATATCATCGGGTGAATCCGGCTCCACCAAGAGCCCGGCATTCCCCACAATCTCCGGAAGACACGTGGCCCGGGCGGCCACGACCGGAGTGCCGCACGCCATCGCTTCCGTCACGGCGAAGCCAAAGCCTTCCGAGCACGAAGGAAACGAGAGCATCTCGGCTCCACCCAAGGCCACGGCCAAGTCACCCAGACTGACGTGACCGGGCATAAAGACCTCTCCGCGGAGGCCGAGCTGATCGATGGTTTCATCCAAACTGTGGGTCGTCCATGATCGTTTTCCGACCAACAGCAGGTTCACGCGCTGGGGATGCAACCGCTCCTTGACGAGCGCAAAGGCCGCCAGAAGGTTCAGCAGATTCTTATGCCGGGTTCGGAGCTGCCCGACATAAACCGCGTAGGGCGCGTTCACGCCAAATCGATCTCGGGCCAGCTTCCGTGCCGCGGCTGAGGGGAGCGGGGTCAGTTCCTGTCCCACCCCGTAGGCGATCACCACCGTTCGGTGGGCGGCCTCGGGAAACCAGCGAGCCGCCATGCGAGCGGTTGTCTCAGTGGGCACAATAATCCGGCGAGCTCGGCGGACTCCGCGTCCTTCCCACCATTGAAGCACCCGCCGGTGTCGGCGATGGTAGAAGTGAGGGAACTCGAACACGCTGACGTCATGGAGCGCGAAGACGCTCGGGGCGGGGCACCAGGGCGGTGGCACGTAGGTGGAGTGAACCAAGTGGCAGTGGGTGCGGACGATCATCCAGGGAAGGCACGTCGCGTAAGCAATGAACCGAAACCGAGGCCGCAAAAGATGGAAATGAAAATTTGCCTGGTCAATCTCGAATGCCTCGATGGCCCCGGTCGTGCAGAAGACGTGATAGTCATTCTTGCGGTCTACGGCGG
>CAYIOH010000026.1:1387-17102 GCA_964364975.1 uncultured Bifidobacteriaceae bacterium | reverse complement strand
GCCGAAGATCGGCAATCCGAACCGGCGGCTGATGCGAACGCGAGGACCTGTGTAACGAGCCATACTTTATGATTTCAAATTTGAAATTTGAGATTTGAGATTCATCAGACGCGGCGCTTTTTGGGCGGACGGCAGCCGTTATGCGGAATGGGCGTCACGTCCTTGATCGCGGTGATTTCAAAACCGATGGCCTGCAGTGCGCGGATGGCGGACTCGCGGCCGGAGCCGGGGCCTTTAACGCGCACTTCGACTTCCCTCATGCCGTGCGCCATCGCCTGACGCGCGGCATCCTGGGCGACTTGTTGCGCAGCGTAGGCCGTGCTCTTGCGCGAACCTTTGAATCCGACCCGCCCGGCGGTGGACCAACCGATGAGGTTGCCGTGCATGTCGGTGATGGTGACCTGCGTGTTGTTGAACGTAGCCAGAATGTTCGCAATGCCAACCGTAATGTTCTTGGCATGCTTGGCCTTGATGATTTTCTTGCCGGCAGCGTCTTCGCCGAGCAACTCGGCCGCCGTGGGCGCCGTGACGACAGCGACCGGCGCGCCGGGAGCCACCGAAGCTGCGCCTTCCGCCGGTTTCGCGGCTTCAGCCGGGGTTGGAGTTCCGGTCGCGGGCGCGACTTTCTTGGCGGTTTTGGCTTCACCGGCATCGGCTGGTTTCGCAGCGGCTTTTTCAGTCGCCAGTTTTTCCGCCGCAGCTGCGCCATCCGGTTTCGCGGATTTCTTGGGAGCAGGTTTCTTTTTTTCTTCAGCCATAGGAAACAATTAGTGGATGCCGGTTTTGGCGTCGGGGTTGCGTTGGACGCCGACGGTCTTGCGCGGGCCTTTGCGCGTGCGGGCGTTGG
Organism: uncultured Bifidobacteriaceae bacterium; assembly: GCA_964364975.1. Classification (GTDB taxonomy): domain Bacteria; phylum Verrucomicrobiota; class Verrucomicrobiia; order Limisphaerales; family JADLHS01; genus JALOTT01. The sequence goes on along the minus strand of CAYIOH010000026.1, from coordinate 16,255 downwards.
TCTGGGTGCGCTGGCCACGAACCGGGAGGCCGCGCAGGTGGCGGACGCCGCGATAACACTTGATGCCTTGCAGACGCTTGAGGTTCATGCCGATCTCGCGGCGCAGGTCGCCCTCGATGACATACTTGCCATCCTGAATCGCGTGAACAATCTGCGAGAGCTGCTGCTCAGTCAGGTCCTTCGCGCGGATGGCCGGGTCAATGTTCGCCCGTTCCAAAATCTCCACCGCGTTGACCGGCCCGATGCCGTAGATGTAACGCAACGCAATATCAATGCGCTTGTTCGGCGGTACTTCCACACCAATGATACGTGCCATAATTCGTTAAATCGTTACCAAGGTTTCAGCCCTGCCGTTGTTTGTGACGTTTGTTCGTGCAGATGACACGAATGATGCCCCGGCGACGCACCACTTTGCAGTGCTCGCATAATTTCTTTACTGACGCTCGAACTTTCATGTTCAAATTGTTTTTGTTCCGACCAAAATCCGCCCCGTCGTCAAATCGTAGGGCGTCAACTGCAATTTAACTTTGTCGCCAACCGCCAGGCCCGCGAAGGTTTTCTTCGCCCGGCCCGCCACGAATGCCAGCAGCCGGTGTCCGTTGGCCAGTTCCACCCGATACGTCCGGTTGGGCCGCGCTTCGATCACGAAACCTTCAACCTGGAAGGCGTCCGTTCCGTGCATGTCAAAATCTCCGGCTCACTCTCAGTAATCAACACCGTGTGCTCAAAATGGGCTGAGAGTGAACCATCTTGCGTCACCACTGTCCAGCCGTCTTTCAAGATTTTTACGCCGGGTTGGCCGGCGTTCACCATCGGCTCGATGGCGATGGTCATGCCCGCCCGCAGCTTCTGGTTGCACTTCGCGTCCACATAATTCGGCACCTGCGGATCTTCGTGCATCGTCCGGCCCACGCCGTGGCCGACAAACTCACGCACCACGTTGAAACCATTCCGCTCGACGTAATCCTGAATCGTCCGCGAGATGTCCGTCACGCGATTGCCCGACACCGCCTGCGCGATGCCCTCGTAGAGCGCCTGCTCCGTCACATCCATCAACCGTTGCGCCAGCACGCCGCAGCCACCCACCGCCACCGTCCGCGCTGTGTCGCCCACAAAGCCTTTGTAAAGAACGCCGCAGTCCACACTCACGATGTCGCCGAACCGAAGCTGGCGCTCGTTGGCCAACCCATGCACGACCTCGTCATTGACCGAGATGCACGTGTGGCACGGATACTTCCGATAACCCAAAAACGCGCTCCTGCCACCGTGCCGCTTGATGCACACGGCGGCGAATTCGTCCACCTGCCGCGTCGTCACGCCGGGTTGGATGAAAGCCGCGATTTCATCGAGAACGGTGCTGGCCACGACACACGCTGGGCGCATCGCTTCCAAATCCCGTTCGCTCTTCAAAATGATCATCGTCTAACGCCGTCCATAAGCCTCTCATTAACACTGGGCTTCAGCCCGGTGGAAGCGGACGCTTAAATCCTGCAACCGCTTCAGCGGTTTTCCCGCGCCGATGAAACCGTTGAAACGGTTTCAGTTGAGCGCTTGATTCCACACCGGGCTGAAGCCCGCTGTTAATCAGATGTCGCGCATCCTAAAACCGCCCGCGCAGTTTGCCTTTCTTCAAGAACCCATCGTAATGGCGCATCAACAAGTGCGACTCGACCTGGCGCATCGTGTCCAGCATCACGCCCACGATGATCAACATGCTCGTGCCGCCGAAGAACGTGGCGACCTGATATGGAATTTTCATCTCGTTCGACAGGATGATCGGGATGATGGCGATCACCGTCAGGAAAATTGCGCCCGCCAGCGTGATGCGGCTCATGGCATGGTGCAGGTAATCGCTCGTGGCCTGACCGGGCCGGACGCCGGGAATGTAGCCGCCGTTCTTTTTGAGGTCGTCGGCGATTTGCAATTCGTTGAATTGCGTGGCCACCCAGAAATATGAGAAGAACAGAATCATCAACCCATAGAGCAGAATATAGAGGAAGGCCCCCTCCCCCAGCATCGTCGCTATCTCCCTGAAAAACTTCACATCGAAGCTGTTCCCCAGGAACAGGAAGATTTTCTGCGGGAACATGAGAATGGCCTGCGCAAAAATGATCGGCATGACGCCCGCGTAGTTCACGCGCAACGGCATGAAGGAGGTGCCGCCGGAATAAACCTTCCGGCCCACCGCCCGTTGTGCGTATTGCACGGGAATTTTTCGCTGCGCCTGCGTCACCGCGATCACGCCCGCAATCACACCAGCCAGCAGAAGAAACAGCGCCGCGAAGTGGCCAACGTTGAATTCACTTTGCATGTTGCCGCCCGGGAAGAACATGTCCTTCAACGCGGTCGCCGCCGCGGGCAATCGCGCCAGGATGCCAATGGTGATGACCAACGAAACGCCGTTGCCGATGCCGCGTTCGGTGATTTGTTCGCCCAGCCACATCAGCAGCATCGTCCCCGAGGTCAGCATCAGCACGGTTTGAATACGATACCACCAGAGGTAACCGTCGCTGTAGAGCACGAGCCGTCCGATGTTTGGGCCGAAAACGCTCTGTGGCCGTTCCCAGCCGATGGCCATCACCGCGCCTTGGCCGAGGCAAAGCAGCACGGTCAGGTAACGACCGTATTGAATGATTTTCGTCCGCCCGCCTTCTTCGCGCGCCAGTTTGCTCAACTGGGGAATCACCGCGGTGAGCAACTGGATGATGATGGTCGCGCTGATGTAGGGCATGATGCCCAGCGCGCCCACCGCGCAATGCTCCAACGCCCCGCCCGTGAACAGACTGTACATGCCGAGCATGCCGCCGCCGCTCCCGGTCTTGGCCTGTTCCTCGAAAAATTTCGTAAGCGCGACACCGTCCAAGCCGGGCACCCGCACGAACGCGATCAACCGGCAGACCGCCAGAATCGCCATCGTGAAAAAAATCCGGGACTTCAGTTCCGGGATTTTGAAGCAGTTGGTGAAGGTGTTGGTGATGGCCGCGAGCATGGGGTCAGGTCAAGAATCTACAGTTTGGCCGTCGCCACCGATTTGCGGCTGACAACCTCGCAGGTACCGCCCTTGGCTTCGATCTTGGCCTTGGCGGACGCGCTGAACGCGCTGGCGCTGACCGTGAGCTTCCGGGTCAACTCGCCGTCGCCGAGAATTTTTACGCCATCGCCCTTTCCATTCGCCAATCCCTCGTCACGCAACCTCTGCTCGTCAACTCGCGCACCATCTTCAAAACAATTCAGTACTTCGACGTTGACCGGAATGTGGTTCGTGGCGAACCGGGCGTTGTTGAACCCGCGCTTGGGAATGCGGCGGATGAGCGGCATCTGGCCGCCCTCAAAACCGATGCGGATGGAACTGCCGGAGCGCGCGGTCTGGCCCTTGCCGCCACGTCCGCTGGTCTTGCCGTGGCCGCTGGATTCACCCGAACCGAGCCGCTTGCGGCGATGTTTCGCGCCGGGCCGGGGTTTGAGATTATGTAGTCGCATAAAAAATCACGCCGCGGGCGGCATCGCCGGGGGCGGTTCGGGTGCGGCAACTTTTTTGATTTCGAGACCGCGGCCCTGGTAAATGGTTTCGCGCAGCCGGAGGCTTCGCAGCCCTTGCAGCGTAGCTTTGACCACGTTGGCGGCGTTGTTCGAGCCGAGCGACTTGCTCAAAATGTCCTTCACCCCGGCGGATTCAAGCACCGCGCGAACCGTCTTCCCGGCGATGACGCCGGTACCGGGCGAGGCGGGGCGGAGTAAAATTTTTGCGCCGCCGTATTCGGACAACACCTCGTGCGGAATGGTCGCGTCCTTGAGCGACACGGAAACCATCTTCGTGCGCGCCAGTTCACCGCCGCGGCGGATGGCGTCGGCCACTTCGCCGGCCTTGCCTAACGCGATGCCGACGCGGCCGTGTTTGTCGCCCACGACAACGAGCGCGCTGAAATTGAAACGGCGGCCGCCCTTGACCACTTTCGAGGAGCGGTTGATGAACACGATCTTCTCGGTCAACTCCGGCGAGCCGTCGGACTCGAACCCCGCTTCGCGCACGTCGCCGGGGGGCCGGCTGCGCCGTCCGCGCGGGCCGCGCGGGCCGCGTGGAATTTGCTGGGTGTCGCCTTCTGGTTTGATGGTATCTGCCACAGTATTTTTCTCCGTTCAGTTAAAATTGCAGACCGGCTTCGCGCGCGGCTGCGGCCAGCGCGGCCAGTTTGCCGTACACCGGCTTGGCTTCCTGATCTTTGCCTTTCTCGCCCTTGCCTTCCTTGACCGCTTTGGGCTTGGACCAGTGATAACGCGCGCCGCCACGGTCGAACACAACCTGTTTGATGCCCTTGTCCAAGGCCGTCTTCGCGGCGAAGGTGCCGATGACTTTGGCGCTCACGACGTTGGCGGCCAGTTGGTCGCGGTCGGGCGTGGTCTTGCTCCGCGTGGAAGCCGACGCGAGCGTCCGGCCTGTCTCGTCGTCAATGAACTGCACGTAAATATGCTCGTTGGTGAAGCACACGCTCATGCGTGGGCGTTCCTTCGTGCCGCAAACTTTCTTGCGCACGCGCCAGTGGCGCAGTTGCGCGAGGCGTTGTTTATTTTCAGTTCTCATTTCAATGCGTCCACGGGTTTGGCCGTGAACAAAAATCGCTTTTACTGGACGGTCTTGCCTTCCTTGCGCTGGACGTGTTCGCCCGCGTAGCGCACGCCCTTGCCCTTGTAAGGTTCGGGCGGATAGAAATTCCGAAGCTCCGCAGCCACCTGGCCGACGACTTGTTTGTCCGGCCCCTCGATGGTCAGCTTGGTGTTTTCCTCGACAGTCACTTTAATCTGGTCGGGGATCGGGTAATTGATCGGGTGCGAATAGCCGAGGATAAGATTGACGGACTTGCCCTGCACGGCGGCCTTGAAACCTACGCCCTGGATTTCCAGTTTCTTCACGAAGCCGTCGGTCACGCCCTTGACCATGTTGTTGACCAGCGCGCGGCTCAAGCCGTGCAGCGCTTTGGCCTGCGCGTCGTCGCCCTCACGGCTGACGACGATTTTTCCGTCCTGCACTTTCAGGCTCGTGCGCTTGGGCAACTCCCAGTCGAGCTTGCCTTTCGGGCCTTCGACCAGCACGCGCTGCCCCTTCGCCTCCACCTTCACTTTCGGCGGGATGACAATCGGTTGTTTTCCAATTCGCGACATAAATTCGTCCTCACCAAACGTAGCAAAGCACCTCGCCGCCCAGGTTTTTCTTGCGCGCCTGGACGCCGGTCATCACGCCTTCCGGGGTGGAAATCACGGCCACGCCCATGCCGCCGAGCACGCGCGGAATTTCCGTCGCGCCGACGTAACGGCGCAGGCCGGGCGTACTCACGCGCTTCAATCCTTCAATCACGCATTTCTTGCCCTGATATTTGAGACGAAGCGTGACGGTCTTGAAAGGTTTGCCCTCGACCACCACGTCCGCGACGTAGCCTTCCTTTTTCAGGATGTGCGCGACGCTTTCCTTCAGGCGCGAGTGGGGAATTTCCACCGTGGGCCGCAGCGCGCGGCCGGCGTTGCGGATGCGGGTCAACATGTCAGAAATCGGATCAGTCATAAAATTACCAACTGGCTTTCACCACGCCGGGAATCAAACCGTTGAGCGCGGCCTCGCGAAACGTCAGGCGCGACGCGGCGAACTTGCGCAAGTAACCGCGCCGACGACCGGTCATCGAACACCGGTTCACCAACCGCGACGGGCTGGCGTCGCGCGGCAACTTGGCCAGACCGGCGTAGTCGCGTTTCGCTTTCAACTCCGCGCGGATCGCGGCGTATTTCTTCACCGTCGCGGCTTTGCGCTTGTTGCGCTCTATCCATGCAGTTTTGGCCATAAATTTATCTGCCTTCGGCGAACGGCATACCCATCAGCTTAAGAAACTCCAGCGCCGCCGCGTTCGTGCGCGCACTGGTCACAACCGTGATGTCCATGCCCTGCTGCCGTTTGATTTTATCCAGTTCAATCTCCGGGAAAATCGTCTGGTCGGCGACGCCCAGCGTGTAATTGCCCCGCCCGTCAAACGAACGCTCCGAAAGCCCGCGAAAATCGCGGATGCGCGGCAACGCCGTCGCAATCAGCCGGTCGAAAAATTCATACATCGCGTCACGACGCAGCGTGACGCGGCAGCCAATGGGCTGGCCCGCGCGCAACTTGAAGTTCGCGATGTCGTGCCGCGACTTGCTGGTCACCGGCTTGCGGCCTGTGATCAACGCCAGGTCCTTGGCCGCGTCTTCCACCGCGTTTTTTTCCAGCGACGCGCTCACCCCCATGTTGACGACGATCTTGACCATGCGCGGCAGCTGGTGCGGGTTGGCGTAATTGTGCTTTTCCTTCAGCGCCGGCACCACTTCGTTCGCGTATTTCTGATATAATCTGGCTTTCATTTCTTCGTGTCACGGATTTGGCCGTGACTTAAAATCTTAATCATGCTTGGGCCGGTTCAACCGCCCCGCCGCCCCGCTTTGCCGCTCGCGCGTCGAACGCCTCGGCGCTCATCACGTTGGAAACATGCACCGAGCCTTCGCGCTCGACGATGGCGCCCTGCGGATGCTGCTGGCTCTTGCGCATGTGCCGCTTGATCATCGCCACACCTTCCACGATGACGCGGTGCTTCTTCGCGAGGACGGCGATGATGCGTCCGCGCTTGCCTTTGTTCGCGCCGGAGATCACCACGACCTCCGCGCCTTTTTTCACATGTGCAGAATTGGCCATAACTTCAAATCACTTCCGGCGCGAGCGAGATGATCTTCATGAACTTCTTGTCGCGCAGCTCGCGCGCTACCGGGCCAAAGATGCGCGTGCCCTTCGGGTTCAATTCCGGGTCAATGATCACACACGCGTTGCTGTCGAAGCGCAGATACGAACCGTCGCTGCGGTGAATCGCCTTGCGCGTGCGGACCACCACCGCGTTATGCACCTCGCCCTTTTTGACCTGGCCGTCTGGCGCGGCGACCTTGATATGCACCTTGATGACGTCACCCACGTGCGCGTAGCGCTGGTTGCGACCGAGCACGCCGATGGCCCAAGCCACCTTCGCGCCGGTGTTGTCGGCCACGTCGAGATGAGAACGTATCTGCAACATAAAACTTCAATTAAACGGCCACGCGGTCCACGCCGCTGCCGCGTTCGATCACGGCGATCAACCGCCAGCGTTTGATCTTGGACAGCGGGCGTGTCTCTTCGATGCGCACCTGGTCGCCGACTTTGGCCTCGGCCTTTTCGTCGTGCGCGTAAAGTTTCTTGTAGGCGGTCACGACTTTCTTGTAGCGCCCATGCGCAAAGCGTCGTTGCACCCGCACCACGATGGTCTTGGCCATCTTGTTGGAAATGACCTCGCCCACGCGCTCCTTGCGGTGGCCGCGCGCGACTTCCGGTTGATTCACAGTTTCAGACATACAAAAATTCCTAGGCCGCTTTGTTGCGAAGTTGCGACGCGCGCGTCTCCAAGCGTGCGATGTCACGGCGCAATGTGTGCAGGCGCGCGGGCTTCTCCAGTTGCGCGCTGGCTTGCTGCAAACGCAGGTTGAACCGCTCCTGGCGCAAATCGCGGCTCTTGGCCGTCAATTCGACCAGCGTCATGTCTTTGATTTCTGAAAATTTCATGGTCGCACTTCCGCTTTACCTCGCGTGACGATGCCGCGAAATAAATTTGGTTTTGATCGGCAATTTCGTCGCCGCCAGGCGTAACGATTCGCGCGCGACGACTTCCGTCACGCCGTCCACCTCGAACAGCACGTTGGCCGGGCGGATGACCGCGACCCAGCCTTCCAATGGCGCCTTACCCTTGCCCATGCGCGTTTCCAGCGGTTTTTTGGTGAACGATTTTTGCGGGAAAACGCGAACCCACATTTTCCCATGGCGCTTCATGTTGCGGGAGATGGCCACACGGCAGGCTTCGATCTGCTTGGAGTCCATCCAGCACCGCTCCAGCGCCATTAATCCGTACTCGCCGAACGCCACCGTGTGGCCACGATAAGCCAACCCCTTGCGGCTGCCGCGGTGCATCTTGCGATACTTTACTTTTGCCGGCTGTAACGCCATATCAAGTTCCTGTTCCTAAATTCAGTTCGCCGCGGTTTCGGTCGTTGCCACAACCTTCTTCGGCTTGTTTTCGCCGGTGCAAATCCAGCACTTGACGCCGAGCTTGCCGTAAACGGTCAGGGCCTCGGCAAATCCGTAATCAATGTTCGCGCGCAGCGTGTGCAACGGCACGCGACCCCAATGGTAGGTTTCCACCCGCGCCAGTTCCGCCCCACCGAGACGTCCGCCGCAGCGGATCTTGATTCCGTCCGCGCCAAAATCCTTGGCCGTGGAAACCGCCTTCTTCATCGCGCGACGGAACGACACGCGCCGTTCCAACTGCAACGCCACGTTCTCGGCCACAAGTTGCGCGTCGAGTTCGGGGGTCTTGATTTCGATGATGTCCACGTAAATTTCCTTGCCGGTCATCTTGCTCAACTCTTCCTTGAGCTTGTCAATCTCCGCGCCCTTGCGGCCAATGACGACGCCGGGCCGCGCGGTGAGAATCGTGATGCGGCAGCGGTTCGCCGCGCGCTCAATCAAAATTTTCGGCACGGACGCTGACTCCAATTTTTTCTTCAGGAGTTCGCGGATTTCGCGGTCTTCGGTGAGGAGCTTGCCGAATTCTTTTTTGTTGGCATACCACTTGGAGCGCCAGTCTTTGTTGACGCCGACGCGCAGGCCGATTGGATTGGTTTTTTGTCCCATACTGATTACTCGTCCGACAAAGTGATTTTGATGTGACAGCGGCGCTTTATGATTGGCCCGGCCGAGCCGCGCGCCTTTGGAGTGAAACGCCTGAGGGAGGTCGCCGTGCCCGCTACCGCCTCCTTCACCCACAACGTCTCCGGCTTAAGTTGATTCACCGATTTTAGAAACTCTTCAAACATGGCAACTTTTCTTCGTAGTGCGCTTCGCCGCTTGCGATTGCGAGTGTTCTCAGCTTGAGATTGGAAACCGTTGGCTTTTTGCTGGATTTCATTGGCTTTCCACTCGTTTCTCAAGTTTTCAGCGTTTGCCATGGCGCTCGCCAGCGTCTTGGCCACCAGCCGCGCGCCCTTACGCGGCACGAACTGCAACACCGCCTGCGCCTGCAACGCGGGCAAGCCCTGAATCTGCCGCACGACCTCGCGCATTTTCTGCGCGGACATCGGCACGTTTTTCAAAATTGCGTGGACTTGCATAGGGCTACTTCGCTTCCGCCTTGGCCGTGTGCGCGCCGTGTTTCTTGAACACGCGGGTAGGCGAGAATTCGCCGAGCCGGTGGCCCACCATGTTTTCCGTCACGAAGACGGGATTGAAGATTTTTCCGTTATGCACGGTGAAGGTCAGACCCACAAAGTCCGGCGTGATCATTGAGCGCCGCGACCACGTCTTGATCGGTGTCTTTTGATTCGTGCTCTTCGCCTTCTGGATTTTCTCCAGCAGGTGACCATCAATAAACGGACCTTTTTTGATCGAGCGTCCCATAACTTACTTTTGCTTCATAATCCGGCCATTGCGTTGAACCACGATGAAGCGGTTCGACGACTTGTGTTTGTCGCGCGTCTTGCCGCCCTTGGCGACAAAGCCCCACGGCGAAGTCAATTGTTGCCAGCCGCCGCCGCCCTTGCTCTTGCCCTGGCCGCCGCCATTCGGATGGTCCACCGGATTGCGCGCCACCCCACGGGTGATCGGACGGATGCCTCGATGCCGCGAGCGACCCGCCTTGCCGAGAATTACATTCTCATGCTCCGGGTTGCCGACTTGACCGATGGTGGCGTAACAATCCTCGTTGAACCGGCGAATTTCTCCCGAGGGCAAACGGATCTGCGCGTAACCCTCGTCGCGCGACATCAACGTCGCCGAGCCGCCCGCCGTGCGCACCATCTGGCCGCCGCGACCGGGCGTGATTTCGATGCTGTGAATCGCTGTGGAAACCGGAATGGCCTTCAGCGGGAGGCAATTGCCGACATCCGGCGGAGCGGACGGCCCACTCATGACTTTGCCGCCAACCTTGATCCCGACGGGCGCGATGATGTAACGCTTCTCGCCATCCGTGTATTGGAGCAAGGCCAGCCGTGCCGAACGCATCGGGTCGTATTCAATGGCCGCAATGGTCGCTTCCACGCCGTGTTTGTTGCGCTTGAAATCCACGAGGCGGATTTTCTGCTTGTGCCCGCCGCCGATGCCGCGCGCGGTGGCGCGACCAAAATGATTGCGACCGCCGGTCTTCTTGCGAATCTCGACCAGGCTCTTCTCCGGCTTGGACTTCGTGATGTCGCTGAAATCAGCGAACGTCACGTAGCGTAGAGACGGCGTTAGCGGTCTAAAGGTTTTAACTGGCATAAAAATAATTCCAAGTCAGCAACTCTTGGAGCAGTCGGACCATCAATCCTGGCCCCGCAGGGGCTTCAGTTATCGGCCCGCGATCATGCTGTCCGTCGCCACCCGGCGAAACGGAGCGGAGAGACTAGCAAAGCAAAGCCGTTGCGCAACAAGTTTTTTTGAGAAAAGTTGGTCCTCCAAATTGGCCAGCAGCAGTCAGTTGCCAACCGCAGAAAACCACATCGTTTTCCGCTTCAAACCGATAAATAAGGCGCGTAGCCAGATGGCTGACGCGCCTTTGGAAATTCAAATTGGCCCTACGTCAAAACAATCTTGTCGCCTGCCTTCAACTTCACGATGGCTTTCTTCCAGTCCATCGTCTGGCCTGCTTGACTCGTGCGCTGGCGACGTGCCTTGCCGCGCACGTTCAGCGTGTTGACCCGGACGACCTTGACTTTGAAAAGCTCCTGCACGGCCTGACGGATCTGCGTCTTGTTCGCGCGGCGGTCGGCGACCACGGTGTATTGATTGTATTTCTCACCCTGGCGCGTGCCCTTTTCCGTGAGCCGCACCGTTTTGACAATTTCAAAAGCGTTCATGATTTTTTAGCCGCAAAAAGGCACAAGAGTCACAAAAACAAATTCGGAAACCTGGCTCTTCAATTTGTGCATTTTGTGCTTTTTCGTGGCAATTGAATTTATTCTTTTCCCAACCGGGCTTCCACTTTTTCAAACGCGCTGCGCGTGAACAGCAATTTGTCCGGCCGCAAAACGTCGTAGGTGTTGAGCGCGTCGCTCGTCGTCAGCGCCAGTTCAGCCACGTTGCGTGAGGCGAGCATGAGGTTTTTGTCCGCTACGGACGCGACAATCAGTGTCGTGCCTGTCAGTTCCAGCGCGGCAACCACGCCCAAAACTTCCTTCGTCTTCGGGGAGCCGAGCTTCAAATCGTCCACGACAATCACGTCGCCAGCCTTGAGCCGTTCGCTGAGCGCCTTGCGCAGCGAGAGCTGCCGGGTTTTCGCGTTGACCTTCTTGCCGAAGTCGCGAGGCTTGGGGCCGAACACCACGCCACCTCCACGCCACAACGGTGATCGAAACGAACCGGCGCGCGCGCGGCCCGTGCCTTTTTGCCGCCACGGCTTCTTGTTCGTGCCGGCGACATCGCCAACGTTCTTGGTGCAAGCAGTGCCCATGCGCTGACTGGCCCGATACGCCACCACCGTGTCATGCACGGCCTGCGTGCCCTTGCCATTCTCGACCAACGCGAACTTCACTTCGAGTTCGCCCTGATCCTGGCCCTGAATATTTTTGACTGAAAGTTTCATGTTCTGTCTTTCACGTTTTACCCCGACATCCGATGTCGGGGTAAAACGACTCACTTCTTTACTTCCGCCTTTTTCGGTTCTTCCTTCTTCACACCCTTCTTGGTGAGCGCAATAGAAACCGGCGGTTTCCAACCCTTCGGGCGTTTCTTGGATTCACGGATGACGACGTAATCCCCGTTCGCGCCGGGAACGGCACCCTTGATGAGCAAGAGATTGTCCGCCTCGCGCACCTGCATGATTTCAAGGTTCTGCACCGTGCGACGAACCTGGCCCATGTGACCGGGCATTTTCATGCCGCGCATGACCGTGCCGGGAAACAATCGCTGGCCAATCGCGCCGTTGCGCCGATGAAAGCCCTTCGCGCCGTGCGTCGAATCGCCGCCGCGAAAATGATGGCGCTTCACGACGCCTTCAAACCCGCGGCCTTTCGTCACCCCGATGGCGTCCACGAAATCGCCGGGCGCAAACAACGTCGCGCCCACGGTTTCGCCGGGCTTCACTTCCTTGCTGAAATTGCGGAACTCGCGGATGCGTTTGACCGGTTGGCCGCTGAATTTCTTGATGTGGCCGAGCAACGGCTTGGCAAGGCGTTGTTCCTTCTGCTCCCCGAAGCCGAGCTGGACGGCGTTGTAGCCGTCCGACTGCTGGGTCTTGCATTGGAGCACGTGATTGGGGCCGGCGAGCACGATGGTAACCGACGCGACCGCGCCGCTGGCGTCATAGACGCGGGTCTGACCGAGTTTTTTTCCGAGAAGTCCGAGTGGCATAAGTTCGTTAAAACGTTGAATCGTTGAATCGTTAAATCGGTCCAGCGCCTAAATTTTGATGGTAATATCCACGCCGGCCGGGAGGTTGAGCTTCTTCAACTCGTCCACGGTCTTGGCGGTCGGATCGAGAATGTCAAGCAACCGCTTGTGGGTGCGTTGTTCGAAAGTTTCCTGGGATTTCTTGTCGCAGTGTGGCGAGCGCTGCACGGTGAAGCGCTCGATGCGGGTGGGAAGCGGGATCGGCCCGGCCACGCGCGCGCCGGTGCGCTTGACGGTGTCGGCGATCTCGCGGGCGGATTGGTCAATGACCCGATGATCAAAGGCCTTCAGTCGGATACGAATGCGTTGTCCTGCCATACAAAGAACAATTGTCGGTTAAAGTCGTTTTCTGTTTCAACCCGCTCTTTCCGGGAAACGGGGCGCACAATGTAACAAACAACCACCGCCCCGCAAGAGGTTTTTTGAGAAAGTTTTCCTCCACCTTTGCGAAACGATCAGGTTCGCGCCGCCGGTCTGGATTTTGCGCTGTCGAGGATTTTTTCCAGGATGCTGTTCGGTACCTGCTCGAACGTCAGCGGCTCCATGGAATAAGAAGCCCGGCCCTTGGAAAGCGAACGGATCGCCGTGGCGTAACCGAACAATTCCGAGAGCGGCACGTTCGCGTTCACTATCGTCTGGCCCGACTTGGCTTCGATGCTGATGATCATGCCGCGACGGCGAGTGACGTCGCCGATCAAATCGCCCTGATACTCGTCGGGTGTCGTAAGTTCGACCTTCATGATCGGCTCAAGCAGAACCATGGCCGCCTTCTTGGCGGCGTCCTTGAAGGCGAAGATGCCGGCCATCTTGAACGCCAGTTCGTTCGAGTCCACCTCGTGGAATGAGCCGTCCACGACCTGAACCTTCACGTCAATCATCTGATACCCGGCCAGCACGCCGCCCTTGATCGCCTCTTCGCAACCACTGATGACTGCGGGAATGTATTCCTTGGGAATCGCGCCGCCGACAATCTTGTTTTCGACCTCGACGCCTTTGCCCTTCTCGTTCGGCTGAATGGTGACGCAGGCGTGGCCATATTGACCGCGACCGCCGGATTGACGGATGAATTTGCCTTCGCCTTCCGCCGCCTTCGTGATGGTTTCCCGATATGCAATCTGCGGCGCGCCGGCGGTGGCTCCAACTTTGAACTCGCGAAACAGCCGGTCGCGAATAATTTCCAAGTGCAACTCGCCCATGCCCGCGATGATGAGCTGGCCGGTTTCCTCATTCGTGAAACAGCGGAACGTCGGGTCTTCCTCGGCGAGGCGTTGCAAGCCCTCGGACATTTTGTCGCGGTCCTGCTTGGTTTTTGGCTCGACCGCCATGCTGATGACCGGCTCGGGGAACGTCGGCGGTTCGAGCGTTACATCAAAATCTTCATCGCACAGCGTGTCGCCGGTGGTGATGTTGCGCAGGCCGACCAGCGCGGCGATGTCGCCGGCGAAAACCTCGCTGATGTCCCTGCGCTCGCTGCCCTGAATGACCATCAAGCGGCTGACGCGCTCGCGTTTGCGCGTGCGGGGATTGTAGATGGTGTCGCCCTTCTTGAGCTGGCCGGAATAAACGCGGAAGAAAACCAGTTTGCCCGCGTAAGTATCGGTCCACAACTTGAACGCGAGCGAACAAAATTTGGCGGCGTCGCTGGTTTCGACCTTGACCACGTTTCCCGTGTCCGGTTCCAACCCTTCCGCGCCGGGAACGTCCAGCGGGCTGGGCAGATAATCCACAACCGCGTCAACCAACGGCTGCACGGCCTTTTTCTTGAAGGCGGAACCGCACAGCACGGGCACCAATTCAATTTTGCACGTCAGCCGGCGGATGGCCGCCTTGAGCGTCAGCGGGTCAATCGGTTTTCCCTCGATCACCATTTCGGCAATCGTGTCGTCCTTGTTTGAGACCGCGTCAATCAACTCCGCCAGGGCGGCGCTGGCTTTTTCTTTCAGGTGATCGGGGATTTCCTTCACCTCATACTTCAAGCCCTCGTTGACGACATCCCCCTCGCCCCAGACGATGGCCTTTTGATTGACCACGTCAATGATGCCCTCAAATTTGTCCTCGGCGCCAATCGGCAGTTGTATCGGATAGGCATACGCGCCGAGCTTCTTGCGCAAGTCGTTGAGCGCGTTTTCAAAATTGGCGCCCGTGCGGTCCATCTTGTTGACGAACGCAATGCGCGGCACATTATATTTGGTCGCCTGCCGCCAGACGGTTTCGGACTGCGGCTGGACGCCCGCCACGCCGCAGAAGACGGCGACCGCGCCATCCAGCACGCGCATCGAACGTTCCACTTCCGCCGTAAAATCCACATGGCCCGGCGTATCAATGATGTTCACCCGTTGTGGCACGCCGGCGAACAACTTGGGCAGCCCCTCTTCCTTCTTCTGCGTCCAGAAGCAGGTCACCGCCGCCGAGGTGAT
>CAYIOH010000026.1:0-1377 GCA_964364975.1 uncultured Bifidobacteriaceae bacterium | reverse complement strand
TGATCGTGATGCCGCGTTCGCGTTCCTGCTCCATCCAGTCCGTCACCGTGTTGCCGTCGTCCACGTCGCCAATGCGGTGAATGAGGCCGGTGTAAAAGAGAATGCGCTCGGTGGTCGTCGTCTTGCCCGCGTCAATGTGCGCGGCGATGCCGATGTTGCGCGTACGCTCGAGCGTGTACTCGCGTTTGGGCGAGTTCGGCGAGTTCGATTTTTCGGCAACTGCTTGCATGGGTCCAAATTGTTACAGCGTTTGTCGGTTCAACGTGGTTCAACTAGAAAAAAGCGCCCCGAGCATCACTCAGCCTCCGGGGCGCTTAAACTGCGATTTCCTACCAGCGGAAGTGGGCAAAGGCCTTGTTCGCCTGCGCCATCTTATGCACTTCGTCGCGCTTGCGAATGGCGTTGCCCTGACCCTGATACGCTTCCAAAATTTCTGCGGCCAACGCCTCTTTCATCGGCATGCCTTTGCGCGCATCCGCAAAATCCACCATCCACCGCATCGCCAGCGAAACCTGCCGGTCGTTCGTCACTTCCAACGGCACCTGATACGTCGCGCCGCCCACGCGGCGGGCCTTGGTTTCGATACGCGGCTTGGCGTTGTCTACCGCGCGTTGCAAAACCTCGACCGGATTGGCGACGGGATTTTTTTCCACGAGTTGGTCAAAAGCGCCATAGACAATTCGCTGCGCCGTGCTTTTCTTGCCGCCGCGCATGATCGTGTTGACCAGGCGCGACACGAGCGCGCTCTGGAATTTTGCGTCGCGGTTGACTGGTCGTCGGGTGGCTTGTCGTCTGCGGGACATGGGTTCGTTAAATCGGTAAAAGGTTGACCGTTGAATCTTGGAAGCGTTACGCGGCAGCCGGGGCGTTCGCGGCGGCGGCAGCGGCGGCGATCTTGCCTTCCTTCGGCCGCTTCACGCCGTACTTCGAGCGGCTGACCCGGCGTTTTTCAACGCCGGCGGCATCAAGGGTGCCGCGGACGATGTGATACCGCACGCCGGGCAAATCCTTCACGCGCCCGCCGCGCACCAGCACGATCGAGTGCTCCTGCAAATTGTGCCCTTCGTCCGGAATGTAGGCGATGACCTCGAAGCCATTGGTCAGGCGCACCTTGGCCACCTTGCGCATGGCCGAGTTCGGCTTCTTGGGCGTGCGGGTCATGACCTGAATGCACACGCCGCGTCGAAACGGCGAGCCACTCAAGGCCGGGGACTTGGACTTGAATTTCAGTTTTCTGCGGCCCTTGCGGACCAATTGGTTGATCGTCGGCATGTGCGCTTAAAATTACTCCTGCTTCACCCGGCGTCTGAACGCCGGGCAAACGGAACACGTAGGTTAGCAAAGGACTGCCACTACGCAACAAGTTTTTTGAGAATT
>CAYIOH010000025.1:0-17148 GCA_964364975.1 uncultured Bifidobacteriaceae bacterium | reverse complement strand
GCTTCACCGTGCTCGGCTTCCCGTGCAACCAGTTCGGCGGACAAGAGCCGGGCAGCAACGAAGAGATCAAGCAATTCTGCTCCAGCAAATTCAACGTCACCTTCCCGCTCTTCGACAAAATCGAGGTGAACGGTGACAAGCGGCATCCGCTCTACGTCGCGCTCGCGGGCAAGAACTCGCCGTTCCCCGGCGACATCAAGTGGAACTTCGGCAAATTCCTCATCGGTAAGGACGGCAAAATCCTCAAACGTTTCGGTTCCGGCGCCGCGCCCGAGTCGCCGGAAGTGATTGAAGCCATCGAAGCCGCGCTCGCGGCGAAGTAGGCAATCGCCAGCGCCGTAGGCGCGGCATATTTGTAGTTCCGACCACCCGTTCAACCAAGCTCCGTAGGAGCGACATGACCCGATGCCGCTCCTACGGAGCTTGGGGCTGTTGTTATGCGTAAGGCTATAAATATGCCGCGCCTACGGCGCTGCTGAAGCTCACGGCGGGCAGCGGACTGCCGCCCTACCTTGCTATAAAAAAATTGCCGCGCTGGGGGCGTGGCAAAGGGGAAAAGACCAAAGGTCAAAGGGTACGCTTCCGCTGCCAAGCCAGCAGGGCTACCCCAAAATTCACGCGAAAGAGGCGATTGACATTGGAAAGGGTCAGGCCAAGACTGCCCGCATGAAGACGGACGAGAAGCAATTCTTCCTAAACGCGCAGCGTCAAGAAAACAAACTCCCATCAGTTTATGAATAACTTGATTGAACGGGCCAAAGCCATCCTCCTGAATCCCAAACCAACCTGGGAAACCATCAAAGGAGAAACCACAACCGTCGGACAGGTTTATACGGGTTTTTTGGTGCCGCTGGCAGCCATCCCGGCCGGGGCAATGTTGATTCGACATGTCCTGTTCGGTGGCTTCTATTCCATCGGGCGGGCGCTGGTCGGCGCCATTCTTTCCTATGCCTTGACGCTGGTGAGCGTCTTCATCGCGGGAAAGGTGATTGACGCGCTGGCGCCGACCTTTGGCGCGACCAAGAACAACCTGAACGCCTTCAGAGTCGCGGCGTATTCGTGGACGCCGGCCCTGATTGCGGGAATCCTCAGCATCGTTCCGTTCCTGGCGCCACTCGGTTTGCTGGCGGGCCTTTACGGAATCTATTTGCTTTACCTCGGCGTTTTGATTTTGATGGCGTGCCCCCCGCAAAAGGCCGTGGTTTACACCATTGTCTGCGTGGTGGCGATGGTCGTGCTCTTTGCGATTACCGGGGCCATCGTGGCAGGAGTGACGGTGGGCTTCGGGGCGTCTTCGCCTTACGGGAATTTCGGCGGCAGCAAGGTGGCCGAGAAGATGATTGAGGCCAGTCTGGCCAAGCAGGGAGTCAAAGCCCGTGTGGACACCGCCGAGGGCAAAGTAACGATGGAGACGAAAGAAGGCACCGCCACTTATGCTGCCGGAGCAGACGTGAAAATTCCAAACGATTTTCCGAAGGACGTGTTCGTGTACGGCGGAGCGAAAGTCCTGAGTTCGATGACGGTGCCAAACGGCTGCCATCTGATGCTTGAGACCAAGGATTCGGCAGACAAAGTCCTCGATGCTTACAAAAGCAAGATGACCGCGGCGGATTGGAAGGAGGAATCGAGCATGAATCAAACCGGGGTATCCATGCTGTCTTACAAGAAATCAGAGCGAACGGCAGCCGTGGTCATTATGACTGCTGACAACAAGACCACCATCCAGCTTACCATCTCGAGCGAGTAGGCGGGTTTGGGTTGCGAGTTCCGGAGAGCCGATCGGAATTGATGCGAAGGCGCAAAGCACGGCGAGGATGGTGGAAGGGGAATGTTCTGACGAGGCGAGCTTACTCGCCAGCCAGGTTGGCTCCCAGTCACTCCTCTCCGTCATAATATTCCGCCGGGGTCACGCGCACGGGTTTGGCCTGGCCGGGCAGCGCCCATTTGTTGCTGTCCGGATAGTGGCAGGAGTCGGACTCGGGGTTGTCGGCAATGACGTAGTAAATCAAATCCACAGCCCCCGTGTTGGTCAGTTGGTGCGCTTCGCCCGGCGGATGCACAAGACAGTCGCCCTCGCAAACTGCGACCGTGCCCGCGGGCGTGCGCACTTGGCCGCGCCCGGCGACAATCATGTAAAATTCCCATTGAGCCGAATGGGAATGATATGGCCAGTTCACGGCGCGCGGCGGCAGGCGCACCAATTCGATTTCAAATGGACATGGCGCGCTGCGCGATTTTTCGCCGTTTCCCGCCCGCATCGCCGCGGAGATGTCCTGACTGAACAGCCGGAAGCGGCCCTTGGGTGATTTGGTTTCGTCCACAGGGACGGTCGCGAGGTTTATCTTTTTCATCGGTGGATTTAATCCATGTTGGGATAATCCTACCGCAATCCGCAAGATTTCAATAAAACACCGTGCGGTATTGTTTTGTTTGCCGCCGCGTCGCCGAGCCGCTAGAAATGTCGGCGCATGCCTCGACGTCTTTGTTTCTGCTCAACTTGCATGCGTCCCGGTTTCGAGCAAGGCGAGCGTTGGAGGATTCTCGATCACCAAACGGCCAACGTTTATCGGTGAGGACTCCAACTGCAACGACCAGCTTGTCATCAAGGCGAAGACAATGGCGAGGTCGAGTTGCTGATGGATGGGAGGGTATTTTTCCAGATTGGCGCGGGCCAATCGCAACAGCGCGCAAGCCGGGCCAGAGCGGTTTTTCTGGACGTGAACAAAAGCGCCCGCGAGCTGGATCAGCCCTTTGTAATAATTGCCATCGGGACCATGCCGGTCAACCAGCCAGAGTTCCTCCAGCGCGTCGTGCGCTTCGTAGAACAGTTGCCGGTTGAAACAGTGGAAGTAAGCAAGGTAGTGCGGGTCGAAAGCGCCGCCACTGAACCGCCCGGTGAACTGCGCGATGTGCTGGCTCTTTCTGCTCACAACGCAAGGCTAGAGTCCCCCGGTCAAAGTCCAAAGTCCAAAGTCAGGGCCATAACAGCATAGGAACGCCTCCAATGGCTGGCTGGTGCTGGTGGAAAAGAGGAGGCGCTCGAAGCGCAGTTTGGAATGTACCACGAGGGACGCAGTGTCGCTGCGCGGAATTTAACGCATCGTCCAGCGTCAGTTCACAATCAAGCGGAAGCCGACGGTGATTGTCCTCAGGCACAGGCTGGACAGTTCCCGGCAACCCGGACAAGATGAACATCGCCTTCCGCGCCGATATGGGCGGATTGCACCCGGCGGAAAATTGAACAAAAATGCAAAAGCACAACACTATTGACCGTCCCCTTCACGCGTTCTTTACGATGTTTTTGCTGGTCGCCGCATGCATTTTTCAAACTGGCTGCGGTTCCGATCAAAAATCGCCTGAAGAAAACTCCGGGGCGAAGCCCCGGAACACCAAATTGCAAGCGGAGTTGAATATGGACAGCAGCATGTTGCTTGAAGCTGATCCTGCCAAGCGGCCTTTGGTTCTCAGCGAACCCGCTCCAAACCAACGTGAGTGGGCAATCAAAGTGTTGCAACGGGGATATGAGGCATCAGGCCACACCAACGCCATCTGGGACAAAACGGCGAAGGCTGTATTCCTAGCCTTTGCAGACTACACACGGATCAGCGACACAAACTGGCCGGCGCTTCGGGCCGCAATAGCGACCCTCTCAACCTCCGGTTGTGATGACTCGATGGTTCAATACATTCTGGCGCGCTACCCTGCGGAAGCGGAGGCAAAGGAGGTCACAGCGGCCAAGTTGATCCGCGCACACGATGCAATATTGAAGAGTAGGCATCATCCGTTGTTCAAATTCATGGCTGGGCTGCGCGCTGTGCAATCCGCCCGGTCAGCCGACAAGCAATCCGAGCGCAGTAGCCGTATCAGTTGGGTCACGGCTAATCTCGTGGATACGACTCGTGACACAAACGCCCCGGTTGAGGAGGTCTTTCAAGCCGTTGATCTCTGGCTTAGGCACAGCCATGGGAAGGGATGGGGTGAATATGTTCTTAATCACGTCGGACCTTTCTTGAAGCAGAATTGGGAACAGACCGATCTATGGCCCGTGATGCAAGGCCGTATGGAGATTGAACAAGCATGGTCAAATCGAGGCGGAGGATATGCCCACAAGGTTTCAGCGGACGGATGGCAAGGTTTTGAAGCTCATCTAGCCAAGGCAGAGGAGTATTTGACCCTGGCTTGGGAGAAAAAAACCAGCAAGGCTGAAATCGCCTACCTCATGATGCGTGTCGAACTGGGACAAGGTCGCGGACGCCCGCGCATGGAACAGTGGTTTAACCGCGCCATGACACTGGAGACAAATTTTTATGACGCGGCCAAGCTAATGTCCTTCTACCTTGAGCCGCGCTGGTATGGCTCGGATGAAGTTGCCCTGAAATTTGCCCGTTCCTGCGTCACCACGGATCGCTGGGGTGGGGCCGTGCCTCTGGTTCTTGCAGATTTGCATCGCAGTCTTGCCAAATACCATTATCCCAGCAACGCTGTCGTTTACTGGAAGCAGCCGGAAGTTTGGCCCGACGTAAGAAACTCCTACGAAAAGTTCTTCCAACTCAACCCGGAAGCCGTGAGTTATCACCACAACTATGCAATGGACGCTTACCGCTGCGGTCAGCACGGCGTCTTCTTGAAACAGACCGGGTTCTTTTTAGGGGGAACAAACTACGCATTCTTTGGTGGCCAGTCTGAATTTGAGGCAATGGTGAAAGAGTCCCGTGAAAGGGTCGGTCAATAGTATCGTATCATCCAACCAAAAGGTTTGAAACTGAATGCGAATTCACACCAGTCCCACAGGAATTGCATGAAAACCTCAGAAAATATGGCCTTTTCGGTCGGTCTTTGGGCTGGGGGACGGAGCGTGGGGGCAAAGCCATGGTTGACAACCACGAAACCCAATAAAATCAGTGGTTTTGTGCATAAATTTATGGGACGGCACTGATGCGAATTAACCATTAAGCCACCGACGCGAACTCGCGGAGAAAAATTCTTTTGCGCCCTTTGTGCATTTTCACGGCTATCTAAAATTTTATGAGCACCGCATACCAAATCGTCGTTTGCGCCGGCATCGTACCGGATCCGTTGCAGACGCTTGAACCTGTCGCTTCGCCGGTCGGGCCGGCGTTGAAAAATGAAATGATGCTGCCCGCCGTCCTCGACCCGTGGGCGAGCCACGCGCTTTACGAGGCGGCGAATCTCGCCAAGAACGCGACCGGCAGCAAAGTCTGGCTCGTCAGCCTCGGCCCGAAGGCGAAGCTCCAGCAGGTGATGATGACCGTCGCACAGAAAGTGCCTTTTGAACTCGTGGCGCTTGACGGTCCGGCCAGCGGCTTCACCGAGGCTGCGGAAGTCGCCGCAGCGTTAGCCGAAGCCATCCAGACGATTCCCGGCCTCGACAAATCTCGGCTGCTCGTGTTCGGCGGCTGGGAATCCGCCTCGCGCGGCGCGGGCGCGACGATGCAAATGGTCGGCGAGCACCTCGGTATCCTGGACCAATTCCAAGGTGTGGACGAACTCAAGGTGAACGCCGACGGCTCGCTGGAAATTCTTGAGCGCATCGAAGGCGGCAAACATCAAGTCTCGAAGTGCGTTGGCCCGCCGGCATTGCTCGGCTGGGCCACGGGCAACTTGCCCGAGCCGAAAAACAATCCGCAGGTCGGCATGACCAACATGCGCACGGTGATGCCCGCTTTGCAGAAGGCCAAGCCAACAAAACTTGCGGGTGAAGGTTTGACGTTCGCAAGCGTGACGCTGCCGAAACAACTCCGGGAAACCAAAGTCGTGAAGGACAAGTCGCCCGACGAGATAGCGGCAGAGATCGTTGAGTGGATCAAAAAATGATGTGGTAGGGACGCGTTCCACCGCGTCCCAAATATCTCAGAAAAAATGGGACGCGGTGGAACGCGTCCCTACCAGAAATGAATATGGAAACCATTCTTCTCCTGGCCCACACCGAAGCCGACGGTTCGCTCGCCAAGTCTGCGCGGGAAGCGTTGCACGCCGCTCGAACTCTCAACAAAGGCATCGCCGGCTCGAATCTGTTCGTTGGTTTGGTCGGCGGACAAGTTCAAGCCGCGGCGGACTCTATCGCGGCCTGTCCAGCGACGAAGTATTTCGGCGTGGCTGGCGCAGAGTTCATTCAGTCGCGTTATTCCACCGACGCCGCAGCGGCGGAAGCGATCTGCAAAGCGGCATCTGCCAGCATCGTAGTGGCTCCGGCCACTTCACGCTGGAATCGCGTGTTGTCCGGCGTCGCCCAACGGCTCGGCGGACGCGCTGACACGCACGTGACTGGCATTGCGGAATCAGGCGGCAAGCCCGCGATCAATCGTTGGTATTATCGCCAGCGCATGGAAGCTACCCTCGCGCGCACGCAACGACCTTGGTTCATCCTCATTGATCCCGGCAGCCAACCGGCGTGTGAGTGCGGTGCGGGCACGGCCAAAGTGGAGACGGTTGCGGTCAATCTTACAGATTCGTGCAAGCGAACGACAGTGGTTGGAATTCGTGAACCGAAAGCGGACGCACAAACCATCCGGCCTGACGCGCAGTTGCTGTTCGTCACCGGCGCGGGTTGGACGAAGAAACAAGCTGACGGTCAGACCCACGTCCCGGAAGCGGAGAAGTTGATTCTCGATTTTCTCAAAATCACTCGTGCCTCGCTCGGCAGCAGTAAATCCCTTGTGGACCTTGGCGGAGAAGGCCAGGCCGTGTTGCCGTTTCTTTCACACCTGAACCAAATTGGCCAGACCGGTTCAACGCCACGTCATCCAAAGGGCCTCTCAACCTGCTGCCACGGCGAAGAGCCGCATACGGTGGGCTGGCGTTTCATCAGCGAGCGCCGGGCCATCAGCCTCGATCCCAATTGTGGCTGGGCGCGCGGCAAAGCGGATGTGCTTTACGTGGCCGACGCGTTCGCCGTGATGGCGAAGGTGAACGAATTGTCGGCCGGAGTTTAGACTGACGCAAGTTCGCGTTCGGTCTTCAGGCGCAATTGGCCGCATGCGGCGTCAATGTCACCGCCCTTTTCACGCCGCAACGTGGCGGTCACCTCGGACTTTTCCAACTCGCGGAGGAACGCTTCGCAGACTTCGTCGTCTGGACGCTTCCACGGCAGGCCTTCGACTTTGTTGTAGGGAATCAAGTTCACCTTCGCATGCAGTTTCTTCGCCAGAATCGCAAGTGGTTTAGTTTGTTCCAGTGAATCGTTCACACCTTGAATCAAGATGTATTCGAAGGTAATCAGTCGCCCGCGCTTCGATTGATAATATTCCAACGCCGCGGTGAGTTCCCTTAGCGGAAACTTGCGGTTGACCGGCATGATCTTCGAGCGCACCTCGTCGGTGGCGCCATGGAGCGAAACCGCCAGCCGAAATTGCTCCGGCTCGTCGGCCAGCTTGCGGATTTGCGGTGCGAGGCCGCTGGTGGAAATCGTGATTTTACGCGCGCCGATTCCTCCACCCCACGCCGCGTTCAGGATGCGGATGGCCTTGAGCAGGTTGTCGTAATTTGCCAGCGGTTCGCCCATGCCCATGATGACGATGTTGTTCACCAGGCGTGACGGGTGACGGGTGATGGGTGACGGGATCGCGTCACTCGTCACTTGACACTCGTCAGTTGCCGCGCCGCGCTCCACCGCCAATACCTGTTCGACGATTTCTTGGGGAGCGAGATTGCGTTTCCAACCGTCAAGCCCGCTCGCGCAGAATTTACAACCGTAAGCGCAGCCGACTTGCGTGGAAATGCAAAGCGTGTGCCGGTCGCTGGCGTCGCCGTAAAGCGCCGGATTGGCCGGGATGAGGACGCTTTCGATGAGCGCGTGGTCGGCCAGCCGCCAGAGAAACTTCTGGGTCGTGTCGCGTTCGCCCTGCTTGCGGACCAGTTCGAGGGTCTGGAGCGTGAAATTCTCGCGGAGCTTTTCGCGCAGCGGCTTGGGGAGATTCGTCATCGCATCCCAGCCGGTGACACGATGAATGTAGAGCCATTCGAGAATTTGTGCGGCCCGGTAAGCGGGTTGCCGCCACTCGCCGAAACGAGCAGAGAGCTCATCGCGGGTAAGGGATTTGATGTCGGCGGTCACTTCGGTTCTTAATCTTAATCTTTCTCTTCCTCTTAATCCCTCCAGATGCCAAGCGGGAAATTAAGAGTAAGATTACGATCAAGATTAAGAGGAGACGGCTACTTCGTCAGGTAATACTTTTCCGCGTATTCCTTCACCATGCGCCAGGTGTTGAATTGCGGCACGAGCGTCACCATCGCGCGGCGGATTTTCTTCAGCCACTCGCGCGGGATGCCTTGCGCATCACGATTGAAGAAGCACGGGATGACTTCCTCGGTCAGCGCCTTGTAAAGATTCGCGCTGTCGCGCCGGTCCTGCTCGTCAATTGATGCGGGATGCGTATCGTCACCGATGGCGAATCCATTCGTGCCGTCGTAGCCTTCGCGCCACCAGCCGTCAAGGATGCTCAAGTTGAGACAACCGTGCGGACCGGCTTTCATGCCACTGGTGCCAGAGGCTTCGAGCGGACGCCGTGGGTTGTTGAGCCATACGTCGCAGCCGGAAACCATCTGCCGCGCTATGTGCACGTCGTAGTTCTCGATGAAAACCAGATGGCCTTTGAGGTCGCTGTATTTGCCCAGGTGAATGATGTGCTGGATGTAACGCTTGCCATCGTCGTCGCGTGGATGCGCCTTGCCGGCAAAAATGAACTGCACTGGACGCGCCGCCTCGCGAGTGAGGCGGACAATGTTTTCCAACTGCTGGAAAATCAGCGGGGCCCGTTTGTAGGTGGCAAAGCGGCGCGCGAAACCAATCGTCAGCGCGTCGGGATTGAGCAAGTGGTCGAACGCGATGAAGTCGCCGTGGGTCACGCGCTGTTGCTGAAGCAACAGCCGCCGCCGGGTGAATTCCAGCAGTTCACGCCGCAGTTTGTAGCGCAAGGCCCAAAGCTCCTCGTCGCTGACAAAATCCGGGTCGGCCATTTTGTTCCAAAATTCGGGCGAGTTGATTTCGCTGGCCCAGTCGTGGCCGGGCTTGAGCTTCCAGAAACGCGTGCTATCTCCGGCAACCACAGCCGGCGTCTCGACGTCAGAGTTCCCGGTCAGTTTCCGCCGCCAAAACCGCCGCATCGTGCCTTTCATCCAGCCGAGCATATGCACACCGTTGGTGATGTGACCGATGGGGACTTTGTCTTCCGGCAAATCGGGATAAAGGCATTGCCACATGTGTCGGCTCACGCGCCCGTGCAACTCGCTCACGCCGTTGGCCGCACGGGAAACCTTGAGCGCAAGCACAGTCATGCAAAACAGCTCGTGGGCGATTTCCGGTTTCACGCGCCCCAGCGCCAGCAACTCCGGGAAAGGCACGCCTTCCTGCGCCCGAAACCGGTGCATTGCATAATCCATCAACTGGGCGCTGAACCGGTCGTGCCCTGCCTCCACCGGCGTGTGGGTGGTGAAAACACACTCCGCCTTTGTGGCGGCCAGCGCGTCGGTGAAGCTCTTCCCGCCGGCCATCTTCTCGCGAATCAACTCGAACGTGAGAAACGCCGCGTGGCCTTCGTTCATGTGAAAGACCGACGGCTGCACGCCCAGCTTGCGGAGCAAATGCACGCCACCAATGCCCAGCAAAATTTCCTGCATGATGCGCGTGGTGCTGTCGCCACCATAGACGCGCAGGGTGAGATCGCGGAAGTGCTGCTCGTTTTCATGCCGGTTGGTATCAAGCAGATAAACCGAAACGCGGCCCACGTTGATGCGCCAGGCTTGGAAGAACACCTGGTTCATGCCGATATCCACCGAACACACCAGCGGCTCACCGCGCGAGTCGAGCACCGGTTCGAGCGGGAGATTTTTCGGATTGAGCAACGTGTAGTATTCGGCCTGCCAGTTGTTCGCGTCGAATGCCTGCTGGAAGTAGCCTTCGCGATAAAACAAACTCACGCCCAAGAACCCCAGACCGAGGTCGCTCGCCGATTTCGCGTGGTCGCCTGCGAGAATCCCAAGACCGCCGGCGGCGATAGGCAGCGTTTCGTGAAAACCGAATTCGGCGGAGAAATACGCGACCGGATTCTTCGCCAGTTCGGGCGCGTGTTGGTTGCCCCACGTGTCTTTCTCCGCCAGGTAGGCTGCGAAATCGTGCAGCACGTGGCGCACGCGCCCGGCAAAGTCTGGGTCTTGCAGCCGCGCGCGCAGTTCACACTCGGACACCTCGTGCAGAATCGCGACGGCGTTGTGATAGAGGTTTTGCCAGCCGCGCGGAGAAAGTTCCTGGAAAAGTTCCTGCGCCTCCTGGTCCCAGTTCCACCAAAGATTGCGGGTCAACCGATTCAAACCGGTGACCATTTCGGTCACTTCTACCGTGGAAAGTGGTTGTTTCGACATATTCTCAATCTCAACGGCCAAACCTGTTGGCCTCAGATAAAGCGCAAACGTTAGGCGCGCTTGTCCTCTCTCGCAAATAAAATCCATGTTCCCATCCGACGCGTTTGCGGCTACGCTGTCTGAAAATCGCCGGCATGAAGAAATACTGGCACGTCATCAACATCGGAATTCAGAACAACCTGACCTACCGCTTCAATTTTCTGGCGCGGACGTTGTTCGGCCTGATTCCGTTGACGGCGGTGCTGCTGCTCTGGCGCACGATCTATTCCAGCAAGGCCGCCGATGCCACCGTGTCCACCTACACGCTCGCGCAAATGATTTCCTACTACCTGCTCGTCACCATCGTGGACGCGCTCACCGCCGTGAACGAAGATGACTGGCAGATCGCCGCCGACATCAAGGACGGCAACATCAGCCAGTTCCTGCTCAAGCCGGTGGATTATCTCTGGTTTCGGTTCTGTCTGTTTGTGTCGGGCCGGCTGACTTACATGGCTATCGCGTTCATTCCGCTCACCCTGTTCATCCTCTACCTGCATCAATACTTCGTGCTCCCGGCGAACTGGCCGACGTTCGGATTATTCGTCGTGTCGCTGGCGCTGACGGCGCTGTTGCAATTTTTCCTTTCTTACATGATGGCGATGCTGGCGTTCTGGGTGCTGGAAATCTCGACGTTCATTTTCATCCTCTACGCCTTTGAATACATCGCCAGCGGACACCTCTTCCCGCTCGACATTCTTCCGCCGGCGCTCGAACGCGTGCTCTACTTCACGCCGTTTCCCTACCAGCTTTATTTTCCGGTGGGCATCTACATGGGCAAGCTGACGGGCGCCGAACTCGCGCGCGGACTGGCGATGCAGGCTTTGTGGGTGCTGTTCGGCTACTGCGCCGCGCGCTTTGCGTGGCAACGTGGAATAAATAGATATGCGGCGGTTGGAGGATGAATTGATGTCGTTAAAACGTTACAACGTTGAATCGTTAAAACGGGCGGCCATCGTCCAATCACGATGGTTCATCACGTTTCAACCTTTTAACGATTTAACGCTTTAACGACTGTACTGATGAAAACTTTTAAGCGTTACCTCACCATCTACGCCGCCCTGTGGAAAAACTCCGTCACGCGGGAGACGATGTTCAAAGGGAATTTCCTCCTCTGGATTATTGTCGAACTGCTCTGGTTCGGACTTCAACTCAGCTTCATCGGCGTGCTTTACCTCCACACCGATGCCATCGGCACGTGGACGAAATGGCAGGTGGTAATGCTGGTCGGGGCGAGTCATTTCATTCAGCAGATTTTCCAGGCCTTCTTCCTGATTAATTGCGCCAACCTCTCCGAGCTCGTCCGCACCGGCAAATTGGATTTCCTCCTCATGCTGCCCGTCAACACCCGCTTCGTCGTGTCGCTGCGGCAGGTGGACCTCGGCGGCTTCGTCAACGCCGCCCTCGCCGTCGCCCTCATGATCTACGCCGCGGGGCAACTGCATCTCGTGCCGACGTTCGCGCACGTTTTGGGTTTCTGCGCGCTGTGCGCCGTGGGCATTTCGATTCACTACTCGCTGATGTTCATGCTGGCGACGATCTGCTTCTGGACCGTGCGCGCGCAGGGCGTGGTGTGGGGTTACTACAACCTCTTCCAAATCGCCCGCATGCCCGATGAGGCGTTCCAGCGCGGCGTGTTCAAAACGGTGTTCACCTTTGCGCTTCCCATGCTGCTCGTCTCGAACGTTCCTGTCCGATTACTCGTGAACACGCTGACTTCCCCGAAACTGCTACTGCTGCTCGGAATGGCTGTGGTTTGCCCGCTGGTTTCCGAATGGGTCTGGCGAATATCCGTGCGCCGCTACACCAGCGCGAGTTCGTGACCAATACTCCGCGTGAGTATTTTCCCTCGCCTGCTTCGCGCGAAATCTTCTCGCCCATTCCGTCTTTTGTCGGTCTAATTTCCGCCGCATGAAACAGAAAGCCTACGCCGCCGCCGGCGTTGACATTGATCTCGGCAACCAAGTCAAAGCCACGCTCCCGCAACTGCTCGCCAGCACGCACCGCCGCGAGGTGCTTGGCAAGGTCGGCGGCTTTGGCGGCCTCTTCCAGCTCGACCTCAAGAAATACCGCCAGCCGATCCTCGTCAGCAGCGTGGACGGCGTGGGCACCAAGCTCAAAATCGCCTTCGCGATGGACAAGCACGACACCATCGGCGCGGACCTCGTGAACCATTGCGTTAACGACATCGCCGTGCTCGGCGCGGAACCGTTGTTCTTCCTCGACTACCTCGGCACGGGCAAACTCGAACCGCACGTCTTCACCGACATCATCAAAGGCTTCGCCCGCGCCTGCGCCGAAAACAACTGCGCCCTCATCGGCGGCGAGACCGCCGAGATGCCCGGCTTCTACCAGAAAGGCGAATACGACTTGAGCGGAACGATCGTCGGTGTGGTGGAAAAGTCCAGGATGCTCAACCCCGACAGCCCCCGTGTCGGGGTGAAGCGCGGTGACGTGGTCATTGGCATTGCGTCCAGCGGTCTGCACACGAACGGCTATTCGCTCGGACGCAAAATCTTTTTCGAGCAACTCAAACTCAAGCCCACCAGCCGCGTGCCCGGATTGAAAGGCACGATCGGCGAGGAACTGTTGAAGGAACACATCAGCTACGGCCCGCTTGTCCAGAAGCTTCTGAAGCGCTTCAACCATCAACCATCAACTCTCAACTCTCAACCGGGCATCAGGGCGCTGGCCCACATCACCGGCGGCGGCTTCGTGGACAACATCCCGCGCGTGCTGCCGAAGAATCTGGACGTTGTCATCCGCAAAGGCTCTTGGGACATGCTGCCCATCTTCCAGATCATCGAACAAAAGAGCGGCGTGCCGGAAGAGGAATTGTATCAAGTGTTCAACATGAGCATCGGCATGGTCGCCATCGTGTCGGCGGACAAGGCGGACGCCGTGTTGAAATTCATCCGCGCGCAAAAGCACAAAGCCTGGCTCATCGGCGAAGTGGTGAAGGGAAGCGGCGAGACAAAAGTCATCTGACGACAAAAATAACGACAAAAAGGAAACCAATGAAACCCAATCAACTGGCCACTCTCACGCTACGGCTCCTGGGGATATACTGCTTAATCCAAAGCGTTCCGATACTCGGTATGTTCGGAACTGTGATTGTCTATGCACAACACTCGGATGGCGGTTCTACAACCAGCGCACTGGTCGCTTCGCTGTTGCCGGGGGTTTGTTTGTTGGCCATAGGTATTCTACTGATCGTTTTCTCAACACCTTTGGGTGAGAAACTCCACCGCCCGGTCACGGCCGAAACGATCGCCTCACCAATTTCATTTGAACAAATTCAAGTGCTGGCGTTTGCGGTAGCTGGCGTGCTGATTTTTGCCGATGCGTTGCCGCAGTTGTTTAACAGCATTTTCCATTTGATAAGCTGGGTGACAGCAGGGAAGGACGATTGGCAAAGACAAGGCACGTATGGAGCTTATAGTTTTCGGGAAGGAACAGCCGCCATTGGAACAGTTTTGAAAACGGTCCTCGGCCTCATTCTCTTTTTCCGCCCACGTGGCTTTGCGAATTTCTGGCGTTCACTGCGAACTTTCGGAACGCCGAAGCCTCCACAATCCTGAATGAAACTCTTCGTCATCGGTTCAGGCGGACGCGAGCACGCTCTCGTGTGGGAAATCCGTCTCGCTAAGAAACTGAAAATGGATTGGGCCGTCGTATTGCTCGGCTTTCTGGCCGTCGCTGCCGCACCCGAAGCCGCCGCCGCAACGGCGAAACCGCCGCGCCTCGCTGCCGGACGTGATACGCTGGAGCTTGCAGCAGACGGCGGGGTCGTTGATTGGACTCGCAACGGGCAGTCCACTGCTCCGGGCGCACTCGCATGCGCCGGGCGACTGCGTTGCGGCAACACAGTGTTGGAAATGGCGAACCCGTTCGCCGTCTCCACCCGGCGCGGAGCCATGGTCTTCAGCTACCGCTGGCCCACGGCGACGGGACTTGAGGTTGAGCTGGAACACCGGCTGGAGCGGCGCGGGGGAGCGGTCGCCTGGATTCGCGAGGTGCGGATCAGGAGCCAGGACAAAACCACCGCAGACCTCACGGTCTCGCTGCCTGTTTGGTCAGAGGCGCTCCCGTGTCAAACCTGGCTGCCGTTGGTCAACGGTGTCGGCGGCGCTTTGGGCACGAATCACGCCGCGGCGTACCGCTTCGCCGGCACACTACGCGCGGAGGGCGCACGCCTGGCCATCCCGATGATGAGTTTCATTGAACCAGCAGGAGCGAAACGTGTTACCATCGCCACGGATGTCTATTTCTCGTTGTTGTTCTCCGGGAACGCGGTCGAATGGACCTATCCTGCGCGCGTGGGCCTGGAGAACCATTTCGAGCGACGCACTGTCGCAGTGATCCGGCACGAGGGGTCGCCGGACGCGGCGCTGGCGCAATTCTTCGACACGGTTTTGCGCGAGGTGCGTCCCGGCCCAGCTTGGCTGCACGACATCGCCATGGTGGATTACGACTATCTCAGTGACAGCGGGCAAGGGTGGTTTCGCGACATTGACGCGCTCGCGGCGGCGCTGCCCAAGGCGGATCGGCGTAAAGTTTTTCTCTGCTTGCACGGCTGGTATGATTTTCTCGGACGCTATTGCTTCGATGCCCGAACCAAGATCCTTGACCGCGAATGGATTGCGTTCTCGAATTACGAGCAGGTCAAAAACTCGGGCGGGCTCATGAACGTGGAAGGCGATCAGGTGGACGTGCGCTTTGCCAACTGCAAGCCGGTGAAGCTCAATCTGGCGGAAGTCCATCGGCGGCTGCAATACGCCCGCTCGCGCGGGTTTCGCGCCGGCCTCTATTTTGCCGACGGCGTGAATGCGGGCGAGGGTCTGCCGGATTTCAGCACCAACCGGGTCCTGCAATGGGGCGGCTGGCAAGGCCCGGACAGCAAAGGCAAGAGCTACCTGCAGAATCCGCTGCATCCGGACGTGCGCACCTTCTTCCTCGATTACACCACGGCGCTGCTGGCGGAGTTCGGTCCAGACCTCGACGCGCTGGTTTGGGACGAGACTTTTCACGTGCCGCCCGGCAGCCCCGGCAGCGATGCGTTCCCCGGTTACGCCGACCGCGCGATGATGCGCCTGACGCGTGACATCACCGGGTTGGTGGAGCACTACAACCGCAAACACCGGCGGCAAATCGCGTTTCTCACGTCGGATTGCCTCGGCGTTTTTGGAAACGATCAAAAAGCGCCCTACGCGCTCGTGGCGCACGGGACTTATCAAGACAGTTGGTGCAAGCCGGTGGCGTGGTCGCACGGCGTGTTCTCCAATTACCGCAACGTGCTCTGGTCCTGCTGCTGGTGGCCGGTGACCAAGTGGGCGTGGATCGAATTCGGTGTGCGCGAATACCAGGCGCCGGTGGCGATCTCCAACGGCTGGGGTGACGACAAAGGGTTCGCCGAGTTGACGGACGAGCAACGCGCAAAGGTCCTGGCGCTGTTCAACTGGCGAAAACAATCACCCACCAAGTTGAAATGGTTTGGCGACTTGCCCGCGTACGCACCGCAACCGAAATGACTACTGGCTGGTCGAAATTGCTTTTGCACGCACTGGTTCTTCTGTTTTCATCCCAGCGTCAATGAGACTTCCCGGCATCATTTCAAGCGGACGCGAGCACGCGCTGGTTTGGAAACTGGCGCAGTCGTCGCACGCCGCATCATGGCCTTCCGCACGATGCAAGACTCAACGCTTTGCCTTCACGCTGATCGAACTCCTGGTGGTAATCGCCATTATTGGCATTCTCGCGGCGATGCTCCTGCCGGCCCTTAGCAAAGCCAAACGGCGGGCGCAACGCACTTCCTGCCTGTCGAACCTCCACCAGATCGGTTTGGCCAGTTCCATGTATCTCTTGGACAGCTCGGGGAAAATGCCACACGTGCCGGACGCCGAGTTACAGCTTACGCCGCCCGTGGACGCGAGCGGGAAGCGTTACAACTCGATGGGGTCATTCATGCCATTGTTTCATCCATACGCGCCGAACGTGAAGATCTGGCTCAGTCCGCCTGTGCCGGTGGCGCGCTCGAACGAATGGCAGATGCGCTTCCTCAGCCCCTGGCGCGAGAACGGAACCAACTCCCCGGAACGCGGTTGGGCCAATTACATTAGCGACAAACTCGCCGAACAGAATCCCGGCGCAGCCCGCTATCTCCGCGGGCGCACTCCCGAAAGCGTCGCCGCCGCCCGCAAGTCCAGTGTCTCGGATGAAGAATGGTTGATGAGTCCCTTTTTCGAGAAACCGTGGTGGGCTGGCTTCAAGGACCAGTGGAGCGTCGGTTCGAGCGAGCCGCCTCCCGGTGGCTGGTCCGCGCATCATGGTGGCCGTAACCAGCTTTACCTCGACCTGCACGCCAGTTGGGTGCGCAAGAACATTGACCTGTGACTTTCGTCCGGGGAATTCGCGCTGCGGTCATGGCCGCCTGACCGATTGGAAGGCGAACGAAACTATAAAACCTTTCACGGGTCAAACCTTCCTGCTTCATTGAACCCGATGAAACTTCTGGTAGTCGGTTCAGGCGGACGCGAGCACGGGCTGAAGTGAGTTAATAGCTCATCTTGTCGAGCTTCACCTTGCCGCGGAAGATCCAGTAGATGCTCACGGTGTAAGCGAGCACAAAGGGCACGCCGATCAGCGCGATGGTGAGCATGATGCCGAGGCTCTTTTGCGACGAAGCGGCGTTGTGGATGGTCAGGCTGTTCGCGAGTTCAGGATTGCTGAGAATGA
>CAYIOH010000024.1:0-17259 GCA_964364975.1 uncultured Bifidobacteriaceae bacterium | reverse complement strand
GGCGCGTCTTGCCGCCCGACTTCACGACGTTGGCGACCTGGTCATAGACTTTCAGAAATGATAAAGGCCCGCTCGGCCGCCCGCCGCCGCTGAGCTTCTCGCGCGCCGAACGGAGCGGCGACAAATCCGTGCCCGTGCCCGAACCGAACTTGAACAACATCGCCTCGCTGTGCGCCAGCCGCATGATTGAGTCCATGTTGTCCGCCACCGATTGGATGAAGCACGCGCTGCACTGCGGGTATTCGTATTGGGTGGAGGCCCGCTCGGCCTGGCCGGTCTTGCGATTGAAGCACCAGTTGCCCTTGCCGGAGTTCTGGCCGACCTCGTATTGATGAAACAGCCCGACGTTGAACCAAACCGGCGAGTTAAACGCGCCGTACTGGTTCACGCACAGCCACGTCAACTCGTCACAGAACACTTCGCCGTCGGCCTTGCTGAAATAGCCGTCCTTGATTCCCCAATCCGCCATCGTCCGACAGATACGGTGGATGAGCTGGCGCACCGAAGTTTCCCGCTCAGGTGTGTTTTGCTCGCCGTAAAAATACTTCGAGACGACAACTTTCGTGGCGAGCAAAGACCACGACTTTGGCACCTCGACATTTTCCTGTTTAAAAATGACTTTCCCCGCGTCGTCCGTGATTTCGGCGGTGCGGCGTTCCCATTCGACCTGGTCGAACGGGTTCACCTGCGCATCGCTGAAGACACGTTCAAGTCGTAAAGACCGTTTGGCTGCGCTGCTGCTTTTGGTGGTGCGTGTCGCTGTGACCGTCGCAGTTCGGCGCCGGCTTTGATGCGCTGCAGGCGTTAATACTTCTTCTCTCGCGTCAATCATGGTCTTGATTCAAAGTTGAAAAGCTTTTTTGTTTACCGCTGCCGGCCTTTTGAGGGAATAGCAAGCCATCACCAAACTGCAAATAAGAGCGCTAAAAACCTCGAAAAGTCGGACTTTTTCAAAGAGTCCGCTTCCCCCATTAGTGGGGGAACGCGCGCCATCTTGCTACCACATATTGTAGTATTCAAGAAAAAAATTTACAGTAAAGTTACACACGTGATATTCGCCAATAAAACCGCGCGAATTCGCGCCGAAAAAATATTTGCTTCCTGCGAGTTGTTCACGGCTGGGAACAAACTCCGTGTGAATAATCGCGCGCGATCAGCGTTGCCGTGGCATCCGAATTGCACGGCGGTTCCGCTTTGGCTCGACTGTTTTCGGGCGTGGCTTGGGCACCAGCACGATCGGGCAGCCTTCGTAGCCAAACGCGCGGCGCAACGAGTCGGCCAGATATTTTTTGTAGGTCGCGGAGAACAATTCGTCGCGATTCACGAACAGCAGAAACGTCGGCGGCGCTTCCCGGACCTGCGTGGCGTAAAAGAATTTCAAGCGATGGCCCACGTCGCTCACCGGCTGGCGGCGCTCGACCGCGTCGTGCAAGGTGCGGTTCAAAATCGAAGTGGGAATTTTCCGCTGCAACTGCGCGGCCACGTAGCGCACCGCCTCGAGCAGACGATCCAAATGAAAACCGGATTTTGCCGACGTAAAAATCACCGGAGCATAATCGAGAAAAAATAATTTCTCCTGCACCCACGCGCCGAACTCGGACAGCGTGGTCATGATGTCCGCTGCGTCACGGACGGTTTTCTGTTGTCGCCGGACTATTTCCGTTTCACGCGCGTTGCGGGTGGCTTCGTCGAACAAGTCCCACTTGTTGACGACCACGATACAGGCTTTGCGAGCTTCGACGATTTTGTCCGCGACCTTCTTGTCTTGTTCCAAGATCCCCGACTCGGCGTCGAGAACCAGAATCACAATGTCACACCGCTCGATTGAATCCTCCGCGCGTTTGACGCTGAAAAACTCGATCGAATCGTTCACGCGCCGTGTTTTCCTCATGCCGGCGGTGTCAATCAGGACATATTTCTCCCGCACGCCGTCCGTTTCGACTTCGAAGGGCACGTCCACCGAATCGCGCGTCGTGCCTGGCACGGGCGTGACGATGACCCGAGCGGAACTGGTCAACGCATTGATAATGGAGGACTTGCCGACGTTTGGCCGTCCCACGATGGCGAGTTTCAGGGCGGAGTCCTGGGTCCTGAGTCCCGAGTCCTCAGTCGCGGCGCTTTCAGGACTCTGGACGGGGAGCAACGCGACTGACGCGTTCATCAACTCTTCAATGCCAAGCCCGTGAATCGCGCTGACGGGGAAAATCTTCTCGAAGCCGAGCCGCGCGAATTCGTCGGCGTCAATCTCGACGCGCTCGGTGTCCACCTTGTTGGCAGCGATCAACACCGGCTTTCCGCTGCGGCGCAACCGCTGGGCCACTTCACGATCCAGCGGCACGACGCCTTCCTGCACATTGACGACGAGGATGATGACGTTCGCCGCTTCGATGGCCAGTTCGACTTGTTCGAGTGCGGCTTTGACAATGACGTCGTCCGCTTTTTCCCGGCGCAGCAAACCGATGCCGCCGGTGTCCACGAGCGTGAATGGCCGCCCGCGCCACTCGGCCTCGGCGCTGATGCGGTCGCGCGTCACGCCCGGTTGGTCGTGGACAATGGCGATGCGCCGTCCGACAATGCGATTAAACAGCGCGGACTTGCCGACATTGGGGCGACCGACGATGGCAATCAAACCTGACATGCGCACAGGATGAACCAGCGCCGCCCTTCGCGGAAGTGAAAAGCTTCCGGTGTGCGCATAATGAGCTTGCTTTCACGCGTCGTTATGCGAGAAAAGCGCTGCTGGCCAGCGTGGCCCGCAAGCTTCACGATGTTCAACAACTAAAACCTGAAAGAAATTCACTATGAATGACACTGCAAGCAACGCGGCCGCAGTCGGTATGGGATTGGCAATGATGTTGGTCCTCGTGGTCATCGGTCTGGCGTTCTACCTGTTCTACTGCTACTGCACCAAGCGCATCTGCGAGAAGTGCGGCGTGAACCCCGGCGTCCTCATCTGGATACCGATTGTGCAACTCATTCCCCTGCTGCAAGTGGCCAAGATGGCGGTGTGGATGATCCTTCTATTCTTGATCCCAATCGTGAACTTGGTTGTTGCCATCATGATGTGGGCAAAAATCTGCACCGCGCGCGGCAAGAGCCCGTGGCTTGTAATCATGATGTTCATCCCCATCGTGAATATTGTCTTCATCCCGTATCTCGCGTTTTCGGAATAGCGGATTCGGCACTGGCGGGAGCGTGGAATGAAATCCGCGCGCCGGCATTTTGGCCAACCGTATTAGTTCGCAAGCCGCATCAAGCCTTTCGCGCGCCGAACCCACACGTGATCGCGTTTGCGCTGAAATGCGGGCGCGTGCGGGTCCTCAGCCAGCACTTCCTGGAGTTCCGCGCGAGCGAGATCGGTTTGGTTTTTCGCAAGGTAAAGCTCGGCAAGTTGGACTTTCGCGCGCGGGTAGCTGTGATTTTGCGTGATGTGCTGCCAGTAAAGAATGGCGTTGTCGGTTTCACCAAGGGCGGTGAGCGTTTCGGCTAACGCCATCATCGTGTGGCCATAATCATGTTTCGGATTCTCGGTCACGACACCTTCGAGCAACGGGCGCGCTTCGGTTGGGCGCTTCAGACGCAGGAGGCATTGACCGAGGTGCGCGCGGGTGTCGAGGTCCTGGGCGTCGCGTTCGAGGGCGGCGCGGTAGCAGGCTTCGGCTTTGTCGAGCTTGCCCCGTTGAAAATAAATGTCGCCGAGTTGCGAGTAATGGTGGGCCTTGTCGAGG
This sequence comes from uncultured Bifidobacteriaceae bacterium, assembly GCA_964364975.1. GTDB lineage: Bacteria > Verrucomicrobiota > Verrucomicrobiia > Limisphaerales > JADLHS01 > JALOTT01. The sequence continues at coordinate 13,531 of CAYIOH010000024.1, read as the reverse complement.
TGATGAATTTGCGCTTGAAGTAGTTTGATACGGTGGCGGTCGTGCGCGCCGGGTAATTCGAATCCGCGCGTGGGCGGCGAATCGCGGAATATGTAGAAGAAATACCACAGCGTGCCGAGGCCGGGGAAAATCAGCAGGATGACCACCCACATCCATTCCTTGCGCCGGATGGCGTCAATGATCATCCACAGATTGAACAGGCCGAAAAGCAGCAGTCCGACCCGACTGAACCACCCGACGTGGTAAACGGTGGAACTGACCTGTTCGGTGTCCATGGTCGCGTTTCACGCTTTCGTGCGCTTCTTCAATTCAGCAGATGGAATGTCCAATGTCATGTGGCCTTGCTCCGGCCCGCGATCATGGAGGCGTTGCCATTACGTGACAAGTTCCGAGTCACCTGTTAGCTTTTCCGGCGTAACAATTGCCGATAGACTGAATATCAACGAAATCATCATGCGCTCTGACATCATCAAGAAAGGCTTTGAACGCGCGCCGCATCGCTCGCTGCTCCGCGCCACCGGGTCCATCGAATCCGAGTCCGACTGGGACAAGCCGTTCATCGCCATCTGCAATTCCTACACCGATTGCATCCCCGGCCACGCCCACCTGAACGAGGTCGGCATGTTGGTCAAACGGCTCGTTCGCGAAGCGGGCGGCGTGCCGTTCATCTTCAACACCATCGGCGTGGACGACGGCATCGCCATGGGCCATTCCGGCATGTTGTATTCGCTCCCGTCGCGCGAGCTGATCGCCGACTGCGTCGAGACCATGCTCAAGGCGCATTGCTTCGACGGCATGGTCTGCATTCCGAACTGCGACAAGATTGTTCCCGGCATGTTGATGGCCGCGATGCGCGTCAACATTCCGACGGTGTTCGTCAGCGGCGGACCGATGGCCGCGGGCATTGCCGAACAAAAGGCCACGCACGAAGACCTCGCTTCTTATCTCCAACCTGCTGCCGGCAAGTCGGATTTAATTTCTGTCTTCAAAGGCGTGGGCGAACTCCAGGCGGGCAAGATCACTGAGGCGCAATTGACGAAGCTCGAACAAACCGCGTGCCCGACCTGCGGCTCGTGCTCCGGCATGTTCACGGCCAATTCGATGAACTGCCTTTGTGAGGCGCTTGGCATGGCGTTGCCTGGCAACGGTACCGTCCTCGCCGTGTCCAAGGAACGCGAAGCGCTCTATGACCGCGCCGCCCGCACAATCGTTCAACTCGTTAAACAGGACATCAAGCCGCGCGACATTGCGACGATTGAAGCCTTCGACAATTCGATTATGCTCGACGTCGCTATGGGCGGTTCGACGAACACGATTCTTCACACGCTGGCCATCACGCGCGAAGCGGGCATTGCCTACGACATCAAGCGCATTGACGACATTTCGCGCCGCATCCCGTGCCTGTGCAAAGTTTCGCCGTCGTCGAATTACCACGTGCAGGACGTGCATCGCGCCGGCGGCATCCACACGATCCTCGGCGAACTCAAACGCATGGGGGCGTTGAACGTGAATTGCATGACCGTCACCGGCAAAACTCTCGGCGAGAACATTGACGAGTGGGATGTGCGTTCCGACAAATGTTCCGCGTGGGCCAAGACCGCGCGCGTTTCCGGCGCGTCGGCGCTCGTGGTGGACCCCAACGACAAAATGGGGACGGCGGGCCGCACCGCCAGCGGCAATCTCGCGCCCAAGCCGATGCTCTTCCTCCCAGGCGATATTCGCGCGATCACGCTTTGGCGGCTCGCGGCGGCGTTCAACGTGAGCGACGCTTCCGCCGCCGCGTGTCTGTTCGCCGAGGATGGGGAGTTGCAGGTGAACGAAACGTTGACATGGAAAGGTCCGGTCGAGATCGAAGCCGGGTTGAAATCCAAGTTTGCCGAATTCAAGGGACTGGTTCGAGCCGAGTTGGCCAGCCTCAAAGGTTCGCCGGTGCTCGTGGTCTGGAGTTATCATGGCGGCGAGAAGAAGATGACCTGCCTGCTACGCACCGGACGCCTGCGCGGTTGGACGCTCAGCAAGGTTTACCACGATTATCGAGAGACCCAGCTCAAGGAGGCTCAACCCGCCGGTCTGATGCCTTACGATTCGGTATTCATGTTCGACGCAAACGACTGCATCCGCACGAAGGACACTGCTTACACGCAGGACGGAGGGTTGGCGATTCTCTACGGCCAGCTCGCGCCCGAAGGCAGCGTCGTAAAAACCGCCGGCATCAGCGACGGGTTCAAGGCCACTTGCGGCCCCGGTTTTGTCTTTGAAGGCCCGTCGGTCATTTTTGAAAGCCAGGACGACGCCTGCGCGGGCATTCTCGCCGGCAAGGTGAAGGCGGGCGACGTGGTTGTGATCCGCAACGAAGGCCCGCGCGGCGGGCCGGGCATGCAGGAAATGCTTTCGCCCACCAGCTACATCGCCGGCATGGGCTTGGGCGACAAATGCGCGCTCATCACCGACGGTCGTTTCAGCGGCGGCACAGCGGGCGCGTGCATCGGCCACGTCTCGCCCGAGGCGGCGGAAGGTGGTCCGATCGCATTGCTCAAGGCAGGTGACCGCATCCGGATTGATTTCCCGAACCGCCGGATGGACATCCTCGTTTCCGAAGCCGAACTGGCCGAGCGCCGGAAGAGCTGGCAGCCCGTGAAGCGCGAACTGAATGGCTGGCTGGCCCGCTATCGCAAGCTCGTCACCAACGCGAGCCAGGGCGGCATCTTGATCGCTTGACCGGTTGCTCACGAACGCGGCATTGCCAGCAGCGACCCAGAGACTTGACCAACGCAAACCAAAGGAACAACGCCATGAAATCACATTCACTTTCCGCCGTGTTGACCGGCCTTCGCCGGGCCGTAGCGAGATGCGCAGAAACCGAGATTTTGGCCCGCCTCGGTAGCGACGGAGGGTTTAGGCGTGCGGGCTACAGCCCGGCGAAGGCTGGCGCGCTCGCCTTGTTCGCCGGCATTTCGCTCTGTCTGGCGGAAGGTGGCGCAGTGCCGAAGGTTGGCGACAAAGCCCCGCTCGTCACCGGCAAAAACCAGGACGGAAAAACCTGGAAGCTCGCCAACTCAATCGGCAAAAAGATCGTGCTCCTGTATTTTTATCCGAAAGACGATACGCCGGGCTGCACCAGGGAAGCCTGCGGTCTGCGCGACCGCATGGACGAGCTGAAGAAGGACAAGGTCGAGGTCGTCGGCGTGAGCTTCGATTCGCCGGAGAGCCACCAGAAGTTCATCGCGAAGCACAAACTAAACTTCCCGCTTCTCGCCGACACCGACGGAAAAATCGCCGAGGCTTACGGCGTCCGGATTCCTGGGAAAAATTTCGCCCGCCGCGTCAGTTTCCTCATCGGGTTGGACGGCAAAATCGCGCACGGGACCGAATCGCCGCAAGCCGACGCTCACTTGAGCGAGATGAAAGACGCCATCGCGAAGCTGAAGCCGGCAAAGTAATTTTTGCGCCACCTACCCGCGCCGGCGGCCGGGGCCGCCGCGGCCACGCCCGTCGCTCGGCCTGTCGAGGCCGTTGATCCAGCGATCAGTTTGCTGATAGGTGTTGAGCGTGTCCGGGCTGAGGAAGGTGCCGAGCGCCTGCTTGGTTTGGGTGGCGAGCGCGGCGAGCTGGGCCTGGCGTTGGTCGGGCGGAATGGACTGGTCGTTTTGTATCCGCCGACGTTCGGCCTCGGCGGCCATGCGCACATCGTAAATCTTTTGGGCGGTGTCCGTAGTCAGATTGTTGTTTTGCGCGAACTCGTAAATTGTTCGGTATTGGTCGTCCTGCGCGAGGGTGTAGTCCTTGAACCGTTGGTCGCCGAGGAGGGCCTTCAGTTGGTCTTCGAGCGCTTGCTGGGCCTGCTCGCGCGACTGGCGCAACGCGTCGTCGCCGCCACCGCCGCGCATCATGCCATACTGGTCGTCAAACGCCTTCTGCAGCTTGAAAACCTCGCGGAATTCCTGTTCGGTGGGCTGAAAGCTGGTCAAATTGTCGCGCAGGTTGCGGGCCGTGTATGAACTGCGGAGTTGATATTCTTCAAACTCCGCCGGCGTGAGCAGCGCGGTCATTTCCGCCTCCTGTTGCGCGCGCAAGGCCGTGAATTTCGCGCGGTTTTCCGGGGTGAACCCGCCCCCGTCGGCGAAAAGGGCACGCTCTTGTTCGCGATATTTCTCCCGCAGCGCCTTGAGTTGTTCCTGCTTTTCCGGCGAAAGGAACCCGTAACGGAAGGCGTCGCGATCCCGTTCGCCGTTCTGCCGGGCGATCTCCGCGTCGAGGTCCACGCCGAGCAATTCCTTGATCAGCGCCCGCTTTTCCTTCTGCAACTCGCGCTCCTTCTGGCCGCGCTCGCGCTCGGCGTTGCGCGCCTCGCGGTCGTAGGTCTTCCAGAACTTGAAGTCGGCGGGCGACGGGCGCAACGCGGCGATCTTGGCGGCGTAAAGTTTATTCACGTCCGCGATGATGATGTCGCGGATGGTTTCCTCCGGCACACCGGCGGCGCGCATGTTGGCGATGTATAGCTTGTAATCGTCGGATTCGACGCTGGACCAGTTCAGGTCTTTGCCGGGCACAATCATTGTGCGGGCGGGCCGCGCGGCGGACGATTTCTTGGCGACGGTCTTGGTGACGACTTCGGGCGCGGCGATGCTGGTTTTGTCCGCGGGCCGCTTAACGACGAAGAATGCGACGAGGAGGCCGGCGTTGAGAAAGATCGAAACGATGAGGATGATTCGAGTTTTCATGATTTAAGTGCGCAACCTGAAAGCGCATCTGGAAAATAACGCGCCGCTACCAGCAGACGCAAATGTTTTCTGTCAGGTTACAGCGCATTGCCAACGGCGCGCGGCACTCCGGGCCGCAGCACGCGGTTACGGAGCAGTCGGCAATTTGGATAATTTCGCTCGTTCGCTCATGCTGCGGCCCGGAGTGCCGCGCGCCGCCAAAAAATTTCGTCTAGGCAGACGGGCGCATCCCGTTACACTTCCACGCATGGACCACGTGCGACTCGGCATTATCGGCCTGGGCAACATTGGCAGGTACCACGCCGATTATCTCGGGAACAAGAAAGTGAATCGTTGCGAACTGGTCGCGGTGTGCGACCCGGTCGCGCCCCTTGAACGCTACAAGCCGCTGAAAACCTTCACCGACGGCGAGGCGCTGATTAAATCCGGCGACGTAGATGCGGTCATTATCGCCACCCCGCATTTCCAGCACACGACCTTGGGCATCGCCGCGTTCAACGCCGGCGTGCATGTGATGGTTGAGAAACCGATTTCCCCGCACAAGGCCGATGCCGAACGACTTATCGCGGCCCATGTGCGGAATCCGCAGGTAATTTTTGGCGGCATGTTTCAACTGCGCACCGAACCGCGCTATTTGAAAGTCCAGAAGCTCATTCAGAGCGGCGAGTTGGGCGGAATCGTGCGCATCAACTGGATCAACACGGATTGGTATCGCACCGAGGCCTACTACGCCAGCGGCGGTTGGCGCGCCACGTGGAAGGGCGAAGGCGGCGGCGTGTTGCTCAACCAATGCCTGCACAACCTCGATACGATGCAATGGCTCGTCGGCATGCCCAAACGGGTGCGCGGGTTCTGCCAGTTTGGCCGCTTCCATCAAATCGAGGTCGAAGACAACGTGACGGCCTACCTGGAGTGGGCCAACGGCGCGACCGGCGTGTTCGTCAGTTCCACCGGCGAGGCGCCGGGCACGAACCGCTTCGAGATCGTGGGCACGATGGGCCGGTTGGTCATGGAAAACAACCGTCTGATGTTCACGCGCAACGAGTCCGACATGCTCAAGTTCAGCCAGACCGCGAAGCAGGGCTTCGTGAAACCGGAAGTTTGGAACATCGAGATTCCGTTTGAGAACGCCGTCGTGCCGCACGCCCTCATGGTGCAAAATTTCGTGAATGCGATTCTCGACGGCGAACCGCTGATCGCCCCGGGCGAGGAGGGAATTAACTCGGTGGAACTGGCGAACGTGATTGTGTATTCGTCGTTGCTCCATGACACTGTCGAATTGCCGATGGACGGCGTGGCATGGGAAAAGATGTTGAACCAGTTGATCGCCGAATCCCGGATCGAGAAGAAAGTGATGCAGGTGGAGACGGCGGATTTCGCGGGTTCGTTCCGGCGATGAGTTTGACCGCGGGTGACACAGATGATCACAGATTCAAACAGATTGCAGGTAGGGCGGGTCGCTCCGCCCGCCGCGCGCGCGCGGCTCGCGTTCGGGGGCAGCGGATGGAGGATTGCGCGCCCTGCCAAATCCGTGGTAAAGGTAATTGAACTATGAAATTGATGGACCTTGGCGACGAAGCCACGAACACGATTGACGGCCAGATTCAGGCGACGCGCGCCTTGCGTCAAAACGCGCCTCTCCGCTTCATCGAGGCTTTCCTCCGCGAACCGCTCGCGGTTGGTTCCCTGTGGCCGAGTTCCACCACCCTTTCGCGCGCGGTGGTGAACAGTTGCGAGTTCCGGCCTGACGACACGGTGGTTGAACTGGGTCCTGGCACCGGCGCATTCACGGAATTGCTGCTTGAGCGATTGGACGGCCGCGGGCGGCTGATTGCGGTCGAAACCAGCCTGACGAACATTGAGGTGTTGCGGCGCCGGTTTCCTCCATGCCGGGTGATCCACGATTCGGCGGAGAACCTGCCGTCCCACCTGGGCCGCCGCCGGGCGGATTGCATCATCAGCGGCCTGGCGTGGGGCAATATGCCGCCGCGTTCGCAGGACCGGATTCTGGAGGCGATTTGGAATTCATTGTCACCGGAGGGCCAGTTCGTGGCGTTTGCCTACGCCCATGCCTTTTGGTTGCCGACTTCGCTGCGCTTCCGGCGGCTGCTGTCCGAAAACTTCGCGCGCGTGGAGACAACCCCGATTGTCTGGCGCAATTTGCCACCCGCTTACATTTATCGCTGCTGGCTCACACCGGCCAAACCGAACACAGAAAACAAGGCAAACCATGATTCTCACCGGCATCGGCGACGAGGCGGCGAACGGCATTGACGGCCAGATTCAGGCAACCAAGGAACTCGGCTGGAAACATCTCGAACCGCGCGGCATGGAAGTGCCGGGTTACGCGAAGGCGAATTTCCACGACCTTCCCGACGCCGCGTTCGACTTTGCGGTCCGAAAGTTGGAGACGGCCGGCGTGGGCGTCTATTGCTTCGGCTCGACAATCATGAACTGGGCCAAAACGGTGGTCACACCGTTCGACGTGACGTTGGCCGAGGTCAAGCGCGCCATTCCGCGCATGAAACGCACCGGGGCGAAATACATCCGCGTGATGAGTTTCAAACCCGGCGACGATGAGTTCAAGATTCCCGCCGAAGTTTTCCGCCGCGTGCGCGACGTGACGAACATGTTTCTCGACGCGGGCATCCAGCCAGTCCACGAGAACTGCATGAACTACGGCGGCATGAGCTGGCAGCACGCGCTCGAATTGCTCGACCAATGCCCCGGCCTCAAGTGGGTTTTCGACACCGCCAATCCGATCTTCAATCCCGACCGCAGCAAGCCCAAGCCCTGGCCCAAGCAGGACCCGTGGGAATTCTGGGAACACGTCCGTGATCACGTCGCCCACATTCACGTGAAGGACGCCACGTGGAATCCGGCGAAGAACGACGCCGATTACAACTGGCCCGGCGAGGGTGCGGGCCGCGTGCGCGACATATTGAAGGACGCCTTCGTGCGCGGTTACGACGCGGGTATTTCCATTGAACCGCACATGGTGGTCGTCTTCCACGACACGCAATCCAAAGCGAACAACGACGAGGCAATGCGGAAAAACTACGTCGAATACGGGCGGCGGTTGGAGAAAGTGATCAGCGAATTCAAGAACGCGCCGGGAAAATCTTCGGGCTAAAGTTTGGCGAACACGGTTCTCAATTCGTCACGCATTTTCGCCCGCCAGCCGAAGCACCTTTTCGCGGGACGATTTGGAAATCCAAAAGCCCGCGTCGTGTTGAAGCGCGTCGAAAACCGGTTTCACGGCAGGAATGAGTCCGACGGACTTGGCTCGCAGGAGTATGCCAAAGATTCCGACTCGATTCAGGCCGAGTTCAGTCGCGACCGCGCGGCCGTTTTCCTCGTCAATCAGGATGGCATCAGCGTGAATTTCCAGGGCGAGAGCCAGAGCGGCTTGTTCGCCCGCGTCGAGCCGTTCATCCGAGCGGATTGGTTCGGGAATCCCGGCGGGATCGCGAACCTGAAGCCACGGTGGGGCCTCGAGTGCGCGAAAACGCGGATTCACCGAAACCTGCCGGCTAAATTCGCGTGACACCTCCGTCGGAATCCAAACTTCGCGATACAAGCTTTGCAACAGCGAGGCGCGTCCTACGCAGGTGAGGTTGAGAATTACGGACGTGTCAGCAACGACGATCACAACGGGAATAGCCGGTTCAACGTCTCCACATCCTCCACCAGCATCTTCTCGGTGACTATTTCAATGCCTCGCTCGCCAAGCGCGTGTTGGAAAGTGAACAAATCCACGCCGGCCAGACGGGCACCGGCGATGGCGCTGACCTTGCGTTGAGCGAAAAGCGCGCACGCCAGTTCCAGTCGCAGTTGATCCGCCGACAGGCGTTCAGTCACCGGCACATCTGGCAATTCAATGGTCACGGGTATGTTCTACGCCCAACGCGGCGCAGAGTCAAACCGGCGTTTCCACGACGCGCAATCCAAAGCGAGCAACGACGAGGCGATGCAGAAGAATTACATCGAATACGGACGGCGGTTGGAAAAGCTCGTCAAGCAGGTAAAGGCGGAATTGCCACTGACAAAGTAGGACAGCTTGTCTCGCCGTAGCTGGCGAAGGCAGACGCGTCCTCGCCTGTCCGGAGGGGAAATGAGCGGCTTGAGTCCGCTACGCGATGGGCAGGCGGGACGCCGTCCCGCAAAATAATTTCCCTCTCCGCCTCGAACGGGGAGAGGGATTAAGGGTGAGGTGTCGAAAATTCCCACGCCCAGTCACGGCGTCTTTCAAGGTTGTCCCGCGCTGCCATCCGGCGTAATCTCGCCCCGTTCGGAAAAACAAAACGACCAGAAAATCATTTAACCAAAATCATTTCGCGCAGCTTCGGCTGCTGTCCATCTCGAAACCTCGGAAATTTCGGACGAAAGACAGCGCTCGATGCGCGCCCCAGCCGGGGCGCGCTGAAAGCGTTCTTTCGTGGGCCCTCCGAGGTGCCTGAGATGGGACGCAAGTAGGTGCGTCCCATTTTTGTTTCAGGCACCGTAGTTCCCACAAAAGACAGTCACCACACAGCAGGCTGATTCGCGCGCGAGCGAAGAAGGCCCTGCATGACCAATCTTGAACGAGCCTTTGCGGACGGGCATTTGAAGCTCACCGGCGAAGGCAAGACGGAGCGCGTCCATTACGTCGCCGTCAGCCACAGCGAACGCTGGAACGACCCGGAGGAAAAAGTCCGCGCCGAGTTCTACGCCGAACTCATCTACCGCTACGAATACGCGCCCGCGCGCATCGGCGTTGAAATCACCGTGCCGCGTCGCACGCCTACCGACCGAGCCGACCTCGTCGTCTATCGCGACGACGAACGCAAAGACCCTTTCGGCGTCATCGAGTGCAAGAAGCCTGAGATCACCGACGTCGAGTTCGCGCAGGCCATCGAGCAGTCGTGCGGTAATCGCGCCAGTCTTTCCGCCATCTTTGCTGGCACTGTTGCCGGCCCCACGCGCCGATTCCTCGACTTTACCAAACACAAGGCGCAGGAGCGGCAGAAGAACGTCATCGCCGACTTGCCTGTTCGCTACGGAAAGCCGCCAGCGTGGCGCTTCTACAAGGGCGACAAAGATCGCGACCTCGGCGGCGTGCCACGCGACGTGTTACGCGCCGCCATCCGCAAATGCCACCAAACGCTTTGGGAAGGTGGCAAGCGCAATGGCATGAAAGCTTTTGGCGAGTTCTGCAAAATCGTCTTCGTCAAAATCCGTGACGAACTGAACGCAAAGCGAAAGAAGGGCGAACCCTACGCCTTCCAGCGCCGCACCGAAGAATCCGACGATCAGCTCACCGCCCGCATCAATTCTCTCTACGCCGCCGAACGCCAGCGGGAGCCGGATGTCTTCACCGACCGAATCAACGTGGACCCGCCGATTCTCGCGCAAGTGGTGGACCACTTAGAAGCCATCAGCCTGAGCCGAACCGACCTCGACACCAAAGGCGTCGCGTTCGAGGAATTCATGGGCGGCTTCTTCAAAGGCGATTTTGGACAATACTTCACCCCACGCGAACTCATTGCATTCTCAGTCCAGATGCTTCGCCCTACCGTGGACGACCTCGTGGTTGACCCCGCGTGCGGCTCCGGCGGCTTCCTGCTCTACGCGCTCGACCACATCCGTACTGAGGCTGGGCGTATTCACGACCCGGCCAGCATCGAACACTTCCGTTACTGGCACGAATTTGCGGAACACCATCTTCATGGTGTGGAGATTGACGACGACCTCGCCCGCGTCGCCAAGATGAACATGATTATCCACGACGACGGCCACACGAACATTGTCGGGGGTGATGGCTTGGATTTCCTCGCCACGCTCAAAAGGAAGAATCCGCGCCTCAAGCCCGGAGAGTTCGACATGGTTCTCACCAACCCGCCTTTCGGTTCTGTCATCAAGCGCACGGAGAAAGGCGAGGGTTACATCGAGCAATACGAACTGCGGAACTGCATTGGAAAATCAGCTACCGACACCGACCCTGACGACTCCGAGCAATCCGAGACCGACGCCAAGCGCGGCGCGAAGGCCGTGAAGCAGCGTGCAAGCGTGAAGACCGAGATTTTGTTTCTGGAGCGCGTTTGGCAATTACTCAAGCCCGGCACAGGACGCGCCGCCGTTGTGCTGCCCGACGGCATCCTCACAAACTCATCCCTTCAAGGCGTGCGCGACTGGTTGCTTGAACATTTTCGACTTCTTGCCGTCGTCTCGCTGCCTCAATTCGCCTTCTCACACTACGACGCCGGAGTGAAGGCCAGTATTGTCTTTCTGCGGCGGCTCGCGGATGGCGAGCGCGTGCCCGATACGGCACCCATCTTCATGGCGCTTGCCGAAAACATCGGCTACGACGCCACGGGGCGAAAGAGCTTCGCCGTCACCATCGAGCACGAAGAACCCGGTAAAGAAAAAGTCGAAATCCAATGCTGCGACCTCTTCGACTACCGAGTGGAATACGAATGGAGCACTGCCAACCCGAAGAAACCAGCGTGGAGTGAGCGCCACCGTGAAGTCATTCCCAGCAGCGGCCTCGTCGCCCAGTGGCAAGCATTCCAGAAAGATCCGAAGCCTTTTTTCGTCTGAGCCCCGTTGAGCGCGTAGGAGCGAAATGCTTCGGCGTGAAGCGGGGCGCAATCACAGGTCGGTTCGATGTCAATTTCTGGCGTCTTTGGCCTTTGCTGTCTGAACGGTTCCGCAGGCATCGGTTTCCACTGGTCAACTTGGGCAGCATTGTAGCCGAAGAACCAGAATATGGGTCAGGCTCCCGCGCTGTGCCAAGGGTGCATCCATCCCAGCCGCGCTACATCCGGATTACTGACTTCGGAGATGATGGCATTGATCCAAATCACGAGTTCGTGACAGCGAACCCCGTTGAAGAGTCGTGTTCGTTGGCGTTGGATGATCTGTTGTTTGCTCGTAGCGGAGCAACAGCCGGCAAAACCTACATTCATGAATCCCCTGATGAGTCTGCCATTTTTGCAGGCTACTGCATTCGATTCAGGATAGACGTGCAGAAAGCTCATCCGCGCTTTATCTATTGGTTCACCAAAACACCCACATACCAACTTTGGGTAGCAGCCATTCAGCGGCAGGCTGGTCAGCCGAACATCAACAAGGAAGAGTTTGCATCCCTTGAGGTGCCGCTGCCGCGCGATACGAAAGCACAGGAAATACTTGTCGCCGCGATGGACGCGGCGCGGGCGGTGCGGCGAGCAAAAATTGCCGAAGCCGACACCATCCTCGCCGACCTCGACGCGTCAGTTCTGATTTCAATCGGCCTCACGTCACCGCCGCAACCGAAGAAAATCTTTGCAGTAAGGAATCGGCAGATAACCACTTGGCTAAATGCTGAGCGATATTGCGGGATGCAGGTAGAAACGCATCTTCCGTTTGAAGGTGCGGTTAAGGATGTGGGAAACATTCTTGAAGCTCGCTGCTCGCCGGAAAAAGAAGACGCCGAGGTAGAGTGGGACTGGATTCGGATTGACGACCTGTCCAACCAACCTTGGCAAGTTGACATGCTGCGCACGGAACCCGGTGCAAACATCAAGGGGACGTTCTTCGAGGTTCAGGAAAACGACATCCTAGTCGCCCGACTCGGCCCAACAATACTCAACGCCAAGTTTGTTCTCTGCCCTCCGGTTAAACGACGCACGGTCGCATCTTCCGAGTTCCTGGTAATTCGGTGCCACGAGGGCTGGAATCCAACCGCCGTGCTGTGGGTTTTGCGCACCGCACTGTATCGAGACATCATGTATAAGCGAAGCCGTGGAGCGACTCCGAGCCGCTTCCGGCTCGATCGACGTGACCTCGCCACCATTCCATTTCCAAAAATGTCAGGTGCCGTGCAGGAACGCATCGCTACTGAAGTCCGCCACTGCCGTGAAACCGCCCGCCGCCTGCGCGCCGAAGCCGAAGCCGGATGGCAGCAAGCCAAACGCTGGTTCGAGGAACAACTTCTCGGCAAAACGTAAATTCTTTCGCTTCCTCACGGCCCTCTCCCCAGCGCGCAGAGAGCGCGCGTTCGCGTGGTTTGCGTCTTTCGCGGTTGTTCGAGCCAAGCGGACGCGCTGTCCTACGTCATCATCGTAAATCAGCAGTCGAAAGAATCGGCTTGTTCACTGTTCGTAACGGCGAGTGAAACATTTTCCCTCCCGCGAACCTGTCACCGTTGTTGACATACATAGCATGAGGTTTACTTTCCGCAGGTCACCTTCCGATTTGGCGTGTTCGCCATTCATTCGTGGTCGCGTGACGCAACAAAACAGTTTGAGAAAGGCATCGCATGTCATACGTCATGATTCGTCACAAGGTCGCCAATTACGCGAAGTGGAAACGCGGAGTGAAAGCGCACGCCAAATGGCGCAAAGCGTCGGGTGAAAAATGTTTTTATGTCTGCCGCAACAGCAAGAGTCCGAACGATCTGCTGGTGTGGTGCGAATGGGACACCGCGGCGCGAATGAAGAAGTTCGTCAGGTCGGCGGAACTGCGCAAGGCGATGAAGAACGTGGGAGTGATCGGCAAGCCGGAGGTTTCATTCTACGACAAGATGGAAGTCTTGAGCGTTGGCTAAGTTGGAGTCCACCCTTCAGGGTGTTCCCTGCGGCGCAGCTCAATTTTTGATGGGGTATCGCGCAGTCAAAAACCATAGCGTATGCAGCCGTTTCATTAACACCCAGTTTTAACTGGGTGAAAGGACGCGCTCAAGCCGCCTCAACCGTTTTAACGGGTTCCCGCACCCGCTCCAGACCGAAACCGTTGAAACGGTTGTCGTCCCGAAGCGATCCAAGCACCCAACTAAAGTTGGGTGTTAA
>CAYIOH010000023.1:0-17436 GCA_964364975.1 uncultured Bifidobacteriaceae bacterium | reverse complement strand
TTGTTTTTTTGCCCGGCCCGGTTGACTCGCAATGAACGCTCCCGCACACAATTACTGGTTGCATCATTTCGCTGTGCTGACAGCGGCGGCGACGTTCTTGTTGCTGGGCGTTGGCGGCCTCGTCACCAGCCATGGTGCCGGCATGGCCGTGCCGGACTGGCCGAACACCTATGGTTATAGCATGTTTCTGTTCCCGGTTTCGCAGTGGGTGGGTGGAATACTCTACGAGCACAGTCATCGTCTCCTCGGCACGTTCGTCGGATTGCTGACGGCGATTCTGGCGGTGTGGCTATGGGCGCGCGAAACACAAGGACGGATTCGCTGGCTCGGCATCGCGGGCATCTTGGGAGTGCTCGTGCTGATGGGGGTGCGCAAACTGCCGGTTTACGTCGCACTGGCGGCGCTGGCGACAATCGTGATTGCCGCGGCACTCTGGCAATTCAAACAAAACTTCGGTGCGCTGCACTGGCTGGGCGTGGCAGCACTGGCGGCGGTGATTTTGCAGGGCGTGCTTGGCGGGTTGCGGGTGGTGTGGCTCAAGGATGAGATCGGAATTTTTCACGCAACGTTGGCGCAATTATTCTTTGTGCTGATCTGCGCGGTGGCGTTGTTCACGAGCAAATGGTGGAACCAAGCATCCTCACCCCTGCCCTCTCTCCCATCCGATGGGAGAGTGGAACAGCAGTCGTTTGGCTTCCACTGCCTTCGGCGCGTCGTGCTGGCTACGACGCTTCTCATTCTCGGACAGTTGATTTTGGGCGCGGCGATGCGGCATCAGCACGCGGGGTTGGCGATTCCGGATTTCCCCCTGGCTTACGGCAAACTTTGGCCCGCGATGGATGCGGATTCGGTGGCACGTTACAACCAGCAACGGGTCGAGGTCGTGGCGGCCAATCCCATCACCGCGTTTCAGATCGGATTGCAAATGGCCCATCGGCTGATGGCATTTGTGATTTTGATCTGCGTCGGCACGGTGGCGTGGCTTGTGCGCCGTTGGAGTCCACGCTTTAGCGTGTCAGGCGGCGGGGACAACCTGAAGGTTGGACTCCAACGGCTCGTCTGCTTCTGGCTGGGGCTGATTCTCGCCCAAGTCGCGTTCGGCGCGTGGACGATCTGGTCGAACAAAGCCGCCGATGTCGCCACGGCGCATGTTCTGGTGGGCGCACTTTCGCTCGTGACAGGCGTCGTCGGTTGCCTTATTTGTTTCCGCCGTTCTGCCCGGGTGACTGAGGCGCGGGGTGCGCCCCACTCAGAGGCCGCTTGTACCAATCGCCCTCCGGCAACTGTAAATCCGTGAACAAAGCCACAACACCAGAACTGGTCCAGTCTATCACGCCCGCCAAAGGCTGGGTGGCGGTGTATGCCGATTTGGTAAAGGCCCGCCTAACGCTGCTCGTGCTGCTCACGACGCTGGTGGGATTCTACGTCGGTCAGCGCGGGCCGATGGATTATCTGCTGATGTTCCACGCCTTGTTTGGCACGGCGCTCGTGGCCAGCGGCGCGGCGGCGTTGAACCAGTTGCTGGAGCGCGAATATGATGCGAAGATGCGGCGCACGGCGAGCCGTCCGCTGCCGTCCGGCCGGTTGCAACCGGTGACGGTGATGTTATTTGGCGGGGGGTGTGCGTTCGTGGGCACAATCTATCTGGCGGTGCTGGTGAATCCATTGACGAGCGTGATCGGCGCGGTTTCGCTGCTGAGCTACCTGTTCATCTACACGCCGCTGAAACGGATGACGTGGCTGAACACGGCGGTGGGCGCCGTGCCCGGCGCGCTGCCGCCGTTGATGGGCTGGGCCGCGGCGCGCGGCGAGTTGAACGGCGGCGGCTGGGCACTCTTTGCGATTCTGGCCTTTTGGCAGATGCCGCATTTCTTTGCCATCGCCTGGATTTACCAGGACGAATACGCGAAGGCTGGATTCCAGATGCTACCCAACGTGGACCCGAGCGGCCGGCGCACGGCGCAACAATCCGTGAGCCACGCGCTCGGCTTGCTCCTGGTGAGTTTGTGTCCGTTTCTGTTTCACCTGGCCGGCCCGGTTTATCTGACGGGTGCAATCCTGCTGGGTGCGGCGTATCTTTGGTGTTCGATCCAATTCGCCCGACAGCGGGATTTGCCGAGCGCGCGGCGTTTGTTTTTCGCTTCGATCATCTACCTCCCACTGCTGCTGATATTGCTGGTGGCGGACAAAGTGAACTGAAGTGAATCTGCGATTGACAGGGATGATCAAGCTTCGTTTACTCTCGCGCCCCAAATTTGCGCGACGCAGGCAATTTGTTGCGGACTAATTGAATTGAAATAACTCGAAAGAAAATGCAGGCAACCACTCATACCATACCGCACGTCGGCGCCCACGAAGCCCACCACGAAGAGGGCGGCTTCTTGCGCAAGTACATCTTCTCGACCGATCACAAGATCATCGGCCTCCAGTACGGCCTCACGTCGCTGTGCTTCCTGCTGTTCGGCTTCTTCCTGATGCTGTGCATGCGCTGGCAGATTGCGCACCCCGGCCAGGCAATGCCGCTCGTCGGTTCGCTGCTCGCAAATCTGCTCGGCGATGTCGCGGCCAAGGGCGTCATGTCGCCCGACCTCTACAATTCCTTCGGCGCGATGCACGGCACCATCATGGTGTTCCTCGCGATCGTGCCGCTGGCGTTTGGCGCGTTCGGCAACTACGTCGTGCCGCTGCAAATTGGCGCGCCAGACATGGCGTTCCCGCGCGTGAACATGGCGAGTTACCAGTTCTACGTGTTGGGCGGCATCATCATGTTCGTGAGCTTCTTCATCCCGGGTGGCGCGGCCCAGGCGGGCTGGACTTCCTATTCGCCGCTGGCCACCTCGATCCCGACCCATGGTCAGGTGTTCTGGCTGATCGGCATGGTTTGTCTCATCAACTCGTCATTGCTCGGGGCCGTGAATTTCATCGCCACGATCATTCAACTGCGCGCGCCGGGCATGACCTGGATGCGGCTGCCGTTTTTCGTGTGGGCGCAGTTTGTGACGGCGTTCCTGCTCTTGCTTGCGTTTCCGCCGCTGGAAGCCGCGGGCGTGATGCAGTTGATGGACAATCTTTTTGGCACAAGCTTCTTTCTCCCGACCGGCCTCGCGGTGGGCGGCAAGCTTGCGGACATCAGCGGCGGCGGCAGTCCGCTCTTGTGGCAGCACTTGTTCTGGTTTCTCGGCCATCCGGAGGTCTATGTGTTGATTCTGCCGGCGATGGGCATCGTTTGCGAAATCCTCGCCAACAACACCCGCAAGCCGATCTGGGGCTACAAGTCGCTGGTTTTTTCGGCGCTGGCGATTGGCTTCCTGTCGTTCATCGTGTGGGCGCACCACATGTATCTGACGGGTATGGGCACGGCGATTTCCGCGTTTTTCCAGACGACGACCATGATCATTTCCATTCCGTCGGTGATTTTGCTCACGTGCTTTTTCATCTCGCTCTGGGGCGGTTCGATCCGCTTCAACACGCCGATGCTTTTCGTGCTGGCGTTCCTGCCGATGTTCGGCATCGGCGGTTTAACGGGCCTGCCGCTGGGCCTGGCGGCGGCGGACCTGCATCTGCACGACACGTATTACGTCATCGCCCACTTCCACTACGTCGTGGCCCCGGGGACAATTTTCGCGATGTTTGCCGGCGTCTATTACTGGTACCCAAAAATGACCGGGCGCATGATGAACGAATTTTGGGGCAGGGTTCACTTCGTCGGGTCGTTCATTTTCATGAACCTGGTGTTTCAGCCGATGTTCGCGCAGGGCATGGCGGGCATGATTCGCCGCATGGCGGACGGTGGCGCGAATTATTCCGCCGCGCACAATCCGGGCGCGATCGGCGGCTTGAGCGGCTCGATCATGAGCATGCACACGGTCATACTCTGGGGCGCGGCGGGTCTGGCGCTCTCCCAGATTCCTTTCATCGTCAATGTGTTTTACAGCATAAAAAACGGCCGCAAGGTGACGAGCGACAATCCGTGGGACGCGACCACACTCGAATGGCAGACACCCACGCCGCCGCCGCACGGCAATTTCGCCCACGCGCCAACCGTCCATCGCGGGCCGTACGAATACAGTGTGCCGGGCGCCGCGAAAGATTTCACTCCACAGAATCAGGCGTAAGCGAAAACTCATCAGTCATGGAAATCCCCTACACCTCCCAACCGCGTCCGGACACGGGCATTTACAACGCGAAGGTCGGCATCTGGCTGTTCCTCGCGTCCGAAGTCATGCTGTTCGGCGCGTTGTTCTCGTCCTACATTCTACTGCGCGTTGGCGCGCTGGAAGCGAACTGGCCACATGGCTTGTTGAACATTCCCATCGGCACCTTCAATACGGTCGTGCTCATCGTCTCCAGCGTTACGGTCGTCATGGCCTGGGCGTCGCTCAAGATGAAGAAGTTTGGCCGGTTCAAGCTCTTTCAGGCCACCACGGTACTCTGCGCGCTGATGTTCCTTGGGATCAAATCGTTTGAGTATCGCGACAAGTTCACGCACTACGAAGTCTGGAAAACCGATGGCACACGCATGACTGGCCACATCGAAGGCAAACCGATGTTTATGACGCTCGCGAAGGTGAAAGCCGCAGGCAAGGAGAAAATCGAGTTCCTGCCCGATGCGCATCACTACTCGGAAGGCAAACTGGTGGCGCGCAAACACGATGGCGGCGAACACAAGGCGGTCGAGATTCCCGTCGCCCAAATCAAGCGCCTCTCCGCGTTCGTTCCGGCGCACAGCACTTATTTCGCGATTTACTTCACGCTCACGGCACTGCATGCGTTGCACGTGCTGGGCGGCGCGATTGTGATTGGCTACCTCTTCGGCCCGGGCAGCAAGATGTGGCACAGCGACCCGGAGCGCTTCACAAATCGCGTCGAAGTCGCGGGTCTGTTCTGGCACTTCGTTGATCTGGTATGGATTTTCCTGTTTCCTGTTCTATACTTGCTGTGAGTTTTTATGAGCGATCACTCTAAAGATATTTCGAAACATGTTCGCGGCTACCTGATCATCGGTGGGACGCTGATCATTGGCACGATCCTGACCGTGCTGGCTTCCTACGTGGAGCTTGGCCATCATTGGAACATCGTCCTGGCGCTGGTCATCGCCACGGTGAAAGCCTCGCTGGTGGCGTTGTTCTTCATGCACCTGATTTCAGAAAAGCAGATGATTTACCTGGTGCTGTCGTTCACGGCGTTTTTCTTCATCGGGCTGATGGTCATTACCATCAGCGCCTACCACGACTTTCCTCCGTTAACCGTCACCCACTGAAATCATGTCACTGAAAGCCTTCCATATCATCTTCATCACCGCGGCGAGCGCGCTGGCGTTCGGCTTCGGGGTGTGGATGCTCCGCGCGTATCGCTCGCCGGAAGGCGCGACGAGCGATCTGGTGTGGGCCGTGGCCTCGCTGGTTGCGGGTGTCGGCCTGCTGGTCTACGAATACTTCTTTTTGAAGAAGCTCAAAAACATCAACTACCTCTGAACTCGCGCGCCGTAAAAATAATCCTGCCCGCCAGCCTGCTCGTCCTCGCGACGAGCCGGTCGGCAGTGGCCTGCGCGACCTGCTACGGCGCGTCGGACTCGCCGATGGCGCAGGGCATGAACTGGGGCATTATGACGTTGCTGGGCGTGATCGGCTCGGTGCTGTCCGGCGTCGTCGCATTTTTTATCCATGTCGGACGCAAGTCGGCCAAACTGAACGCCGGCGCATCAAATCAAACTGACAAAATCCCATGATGGAATTCTTTTCACGATTGCTGGGCCTGCCCGTGCTGGCCGGCGAAAACGGCAAAGCCGTGGATGAACTGATCATCTATACCCACTGGCTGATGGCGGTGCTGTTCATCGGCTGGATTGTGTATTTCATTTACACGCTGTGGCGGTTCAACGCGAAGCGCCACCCGAAAGCTGATCACCACGGGGTTCGCAGCCATGCCTCCAACTACATCGAGGTCGGGGTGGTGATCGCTGAACTCGTGCTGCTGATCGGCTTTGCGATTCCAATGTGGGCCAAGGCCGCGAACGTGACCAAAATTCCGGATGCCAAAGATGCCACCACGATCCAAATCGTCGCGCAACAGTTCGCATGGAACGCGCGTTATGCCGGCAAGGACGGTGTGTTCGGCCAGCAGGACATGGCGAAGGTAACGGGCGACAACGCCTTCGGCGTCACCCCGGATGACCCCAACGGCAAGGACGACGTGCAGGTGCTGAACGAAATCCATGTGCCCATCGGCAAGCCCGTCATTTGCCACGTCAGCTCCAAGGACGTGATTCATTCGTTCAAGATCATTGCGCTGCGCGTGACTCAGGATGCGATTCCCGGCATGAGAATCCCGTGCTGGTTCAAGCCTACGCAGGAAGGCCGCTATCAGATCAACTGCGCCCAACTTTGCGGCAATGGTCACTCCAGCATGGCGGGCGGGGTGCTCGTGGTTGAAAGCCAGGAAAAATTCGAGCAATGGATCGCGAGCAAGAAACCCGGCGCCGCGGTCAGCTTCGAGTAATCGCCCCCGAATTCGACGGCGCGCGGCACTCCGGGCCGCAGCAGTTCCGAACGTTAATCAGCGCCCTGTTTTCCGCACAATCTGGATGCATCCCCACCGCTGCGGCCCGGAGTGCCGCGCGCCCACTGAGTTTCCGTGAGTTCAGCCTTGCGGCGGTTTCCGCCGCTGCCGTAGCCTCACCGCATCTGACGCAATCGCTATGGACGATGTTTCGCAAAAACTCTCGCGCACGCTGTGGGTCGGCATCGGCCTGTTGATCGTCATCCTGTGCGTGAGCTACGTCCTCTGCCGGCTGGAACCACGGCACGCCCCCGTCGCTTCACCGCGTGTGCTCGGCCAGGTCGCAGACTTTACCCTAACCAACCAGACCGGGGTTGCCGTTACGCTCGCCGACCTGCACGGCCATGTCTGGGTCGCCGACATCATTTTCACCCGTTGCGCCGGGCCGTGCCCGCGCATGACGAAGCAGATGAAATCGCTGCAAGACACCTTGCCGCCGGCGAGTCAGGCCAGACTCGTAACGCTGACGACCGATCCGGACTTTGACACGCCGCCGGTTTTGAAAACTTACGGCGAGCGGTTCGGAGCCAACCCGGAGCGCTGGACATTTCTGACCGGCGCAAAAAAGGAAATCGCTGCGCTTGCCATTGACAGCCTCAAACTCACCGCCATCGAGAAGAAACCGGAGGAGCGCGAAAACCCCGAAGACCTTTTCATTCACAGCACGATCTTTGTCGTCGTGGACAAGCAGGCACGGCTGCGCGGCGTGTTTGAAACCACCGGCGAAGGCGTGGATCCGGCGCTCGTGCGCAGCGAAATCCTCGCGGTGGTCCAACAACTCGAACGCGAGCGATGAGCCTCAACGATCTGCCCGCGCTCAACGCTACGCTCAACGGGTTGGCCGCGATTTTTCTGGCGGCCGGATTCGTTTTTATCCGGCGCAAAAACCAGACCGCGCACCGTAACTGCATGGTTGCGGCGCTTTGTGCCTCCGCCTTGTTTCTGGTCGGCTACCTGACCTACCACTTCACCGTCCACGGCGTGACCCGCTTCCGCGAGCCGGCGTGGTTTCGTCCCATCTACCTGGCGTTGCTCCTGACTCACACGGTTTTGGCCACCGCCATTGTGCCGATGATCCTCATCACGCTCAGCCGCGCCCTGCGGGAACGTTTCGACGCGCATCGAAAAATCGCTCGCTGGACCTGGCCCCTGTGGATGTACGTCTCAGTGACGGGGGTGCTGATTTATTGGCTGCTTTACCACAGATTCCCCCAACATTGACTTCCCGTCGGCCTCACAGATTCTGTTTCACGGCGTTCCTTTCCTTTCCTTCACGGTGGCGCGCTGCCAAAAGTTCGTCGCGTGAACCTGGCCAGCCGTTGTCGCAGTGTTGAGGTGCGCCAAGCCATTTCGTCCCGCGCCAGCTCCGATGCGGACGGTGGAACCCCGACCCAAACTCTACGGCAAATTCATGGCGGCCAACGCCTGAAAATAAATCCAATGCCCGAAATCGTTGGGATGATTGATGTTGTTGCCCAGGAGATCTTCCGGCTTTTTCTTCCCGGCAAATTGCAGCCAGAGGTGATACACGTCGGCAAAGACGCATTGCTTTTCCCGCGCCACCTGTTCGGTCGCGGCCGCATAGGCAGCCATGTTGTGCGAGCTGTAATGCCATTTCGGGTTCGGCGGGAACGCGGAAAACAAAACGATCTCCGCCCCGGTGCCGGCCCGCACCCGGTCAATCATCGTCCGCAGATTATCGGCAAACGCGCCCGGCGGCACACCGCCCCGGTTGTGGTCGTTCATGCCGAAACCGATCAAAACCAGGTCAGGCTTTTGCGCGAGCACCTTCTCCGATAATCGCTGCAAGCCTTGCACGGTCGAGTCGCCGCCCGTCGCGCCGTTGATCGTTTCAATCGTGGCACGCGGATATTTCTGGCGCAGCGCGTCGGCCCAGCGCTCCCAGAAAATCAAGGCTGGCGTGGAGGCATCCCCTCCGGCGGTGATGCTGTCGCCGTACGCCACGATGCGGATTTTTTCGCCGGCGCGGAGCTTTTTGCGCGTGATGGGCAGACCCGGCGCATCCTTTTCCGCCAGGGGCCGCACGGGCGACCATTTTTCACGGTGCGAATAATCCACGTAAACAAAGAAAGGTCCGTTGCCGAAGCCGGGAAACTGGCTGTGATTAAAATCCTTCTTTCCGTAAAGCACGTTGGTGCGGAAATCAGGAATCCGTGAAGTCGGGGTGCGCCGAATCTGTCCGGACGCATCCAGCACGTAGTCGCGGCCTGGCTCGTATTGAACCGTCTGCGGCAAGCCGTCGCGATACGTGCTGCGAACCTTGACGGGCAGAGACTGCGCCGGCGCGAAAGCCAGATTCGCCGGCGCTTCGCCGACGAGAATGACCGATTCACTGGTTTGAAAGTGAGCGGCACGGTTCGGCTGGTGGCTCGCGCAACTGGTGAGAAAGATCGCGGCACCGCACGGCAGCGCCAACATCAGGGATTTGCGAGGGGACATAGTTTTAGTCTTGTCAGGTGTCGTGGCCGCGGCCGGGTTGATTCAACTCGGGGAAGCTTGGCAACGCGGCAACGGAATTTCAAGCCGGACAAATTACCAAATTGCTGTGGCCGTTTGCGATTGGTTTCAGATCGTAACTTGGCCGCGCAGCGTCAAGAAAATGCAAATTCGTATCCGTCCCGGCGGTTGACACCGGAAACCGTCAGAGCCAGTCTCCCCGCCAGAAGTCCAACACAAAACAATTCTTCGCCAATCAGATGGCGTCCTGAATGCCAATGCCAACCCAATTTGATTCCTTGAGCACCTGTTCACGTCGCCGCTGGTTGGCTACTGTTGCCGGCGCGGCGCTCGCCTGCCAGCTGGTGGGTTACGCGAAACCGCGACAATCCAAACGCCGCGATTACCACGTCTGTCTCGCGCCGCCGATCATCGAACGCGAGCCGGAATTGCTCGAAATCGTCCGCGCGGCCGGCGTGGAGACAGTTTGGCTGGCGGGATTTTTCTATGGATTTCGTCCGTATCCACTGGAACAGATCATCAAGGCGCAACACCTCGCCGCCCGGGCCGGACTGCGCGCGGAACTCATCACCGTGCCGCTCGGGCATCCCGGCGATTCGCTGGGTTCGCGCGACGGAGATTTCCCGCTCACGCCACCGAAGCACTGGCGATTGGGCGAAAGGTTCGACGGCAAACGCTTCGCCGGGACATCACTGCACGCGCCCGCCACGGAGGAAAACGCCGCGGCGTTGCGCGATCTCCGCCGCCTCGGTTTCCGGCAGGCGTTCGTGGACGACGATTTCCGCCTCGCTCGCGGCCCCGGCGAGATTGGCGGCTGCTTTTGCTCCAAACATCGCGCTGAGTTTCTGCGCACATACGGCTTCAGCGATGCGCGCTGGAGCGAATTGCTCGACGACGTGCGCTCGCGGCGGTTCACCAAGCTGCTGCGCTCGTGGGTGGACTGGACTTGCGATCAACTGACCACGTCATTCTGCGCCCAGCAACGCGCCTTCGGCGGCGAGTTCGGCAACATGATCATGTATCTCGGCGCGGAAAAGGCCGGCATCCGGCTGCGCGACTACCGCCGTGTGCCGGTGCGCGTGGGCGAACTGATGTTTGACGATACGTCCTTTGGCCGTGTGAAAGGCAAGACGGATGAATTGTTCAGCGCGCTCTTTCACCGCCGCTTTGTCGAACCCGACCGCGCCTTCAGCGAAACCACGGCGTACCCGGCGGACAAACTCTCGGCAGCGCATCTGGCCGCGAAGCTCACCATCTCCACCATCGCCGATGTCCGGCACACGATGTTCATGAGCGGCCTGACACCGTTCCCGCGCGCCCACTGGACCACGCTCGGTCCAGCCATGCGCGAGCAGGCCCGGCTGCACGAACTCATCGCCGGCCACCGGCCGCGCGGCCCGTTCAAGCACGTCTGGGGCGAGGCGCAACGCTACGTGGGCGATGACCGACCGTTCAGTCTCTGGCTGGCCGCGGGCGTGCCGTTTGAAGTCGTCGCGGAGCCGGCGCGCGACGGCTGGAACTTCCTCTCGGACTTCGACGCGCGGGAATTGCCGCCGGCGAAGTCAGGGTTCTCCGGCCTGTTGGTTTGTCGCACCCAGCCGCGGTGGATTTCGCCCTCTCCCCCCTCCACCCCCCTCTCTCGGGCCCAAATGGGAGAGGAGGGAGGCCGGGAGGGGGGAGAGGGCCAAATTAGATCGGGCGGGCAGCACATGGAAGTTGTTCCAGAAACGCTCGACGCGCTGTTTGCGTTCAGGCGACGCGTCCGCGCCTCGCTGGCAAACGTACCGGTGGTCGAGGAAGAGACGCCGATAATTTGCGCGTGGTATCCCTCAGCGCAGCGCGTGCTCCTGTGGAATCTGCTGCCGGACCCGCGCCGCGTCACGGTCAGCTTCCGCGGGCGCCAGCGACCGGCAGAGCTTGGCCCGCTGGGCAGCGCGGTGTTGGACGGATTTCCCGCGTGACGTTCAGGTGGATAGCCAAAGGACGCGCGGCAGCGCGTCCCTACCTGGTTTGGTAGGGCGGCCGCGCCGCCAGTTCCACCGAGTGGCGCTCGTAATTGGTATAAGGCCAACCGGACTGACAGCTTTATGGCGGGAAAGACGCCGTTGATTACTGAGGCGGGAAGAGCGGGATTGTTACGCAGAAAAATGAGAAGCTCCTTGACTTGCCCGCGTCGCGTCGGGTAGTCTCGCTTCAATGAAGCGGGACCCTCATTACCGCATCGCCCAGGTTTACGACCAAGCTGGAGACAACCGCCCCTTGCTCGCCACCGGCAAACCCAAACTGCGCGAATACAAAGCCGTGTATGTCCAGAGCGACGAGGAGATTGGCCTCTTCAGCAACATTACTGGTAAAAACCAACCCCCCAAAAAAAACCTATGAACGACAAAGAACTAAACGACATATTCATTCCAATGGCCAAGTGCGTATATCGCCTCGGTGAGAGGCAGTCACTTTTGGCGATATTATTATCAAAGGAGCTTCCTAATCTTTCGCAAGAGAATCGGGAGAAGCTACGATCTGCCTCAGAACAATGTTTGAAAGACTCAGAGATTTTGAAAACTGTTCTAAAGCTTTAGCGAGTTTTTTGAGTGATATTTTCTTTTTCATACCTCCAGTTAAACGCAAAACACCTCATAAAATCCCAGAACCCATAAAAACTATGAAACCAAAACTCACCACCTGCCTGCTGGCCCTCTGCATTTGGGCAGCAAATTCAAACGCTCAATTGCTCTATGACGATTTTAACGACGGCGTGATTAACACCAGCATTTGGACGCCCTCGTTGCCATTTGGATATTCCCAAGTTTTTGAATCGGGCGGTCGCCTTAATATGATCGGACGTGGAGGGGTTAATACTGTCCAATCATTTCCCACGAGCCTTGATATTACCGGGCGTTTTCGATTTACGGGACAGGAGGACCATTTCGGACTTACGATACGCTCTGACTTGATATTCGCCAACTCCTTCCAAGAAAAAGCCGGAATCCGAATTTCGTTCCAAGACAACTCCCAAAGTTTGAGAATTACGGAATACAACACTGACAATAGCATCACGGAGCTTGCGTTTTTGTCATACCCATTGGCTGTAAACACCGATTATGATTTTCGGATTACGGATGACGGAAGCACGGTTCGACTTTACATGATGGGTTCGAGTACACCGGCCATTGAGGGGTCTAGTTCTTTCCGGGCGGGTGACAAAATTGCAATTTACAACCGCGAGTTTTCAATCAGCCGGAGCGAGCTTGATTTCATAAGCGTTGTTCCAGAGCCGAGCAGCTTTTTGATTTTTGGTTTGGGAGCGTTAGGGTTGTGGAGCTTTCGCAGACGTGCCAGCACAGTAAACTAGCATGCCAACATTTTGTCTCAGCATCAATGCAATGGTAGGTCTAGCCATTACCATTGAGATTATCTTTATCGGACTGAGTATGTTTTTCCACGATTGGACATGGTTTGGTCGTTCAGGTGGTGTTTTGACCCTCATAGGAGGCATTTTGGCAGCCCGACGACTCATCAGATTAGGGGTCGTCGGATTGATTTTTCATGAAGAGCATTTTGACGGTGGGACTTTTGGGGACACGGAAAAAGCCAAGAAAGAAGAGGATGACAAAAATCATAAAAGAAAAGATATTAGAGCGGGAAGATTTGCTTTTTATCTGATTTTTGTCGGCACACTGATATGGACGTTTGGAGACTTACTTAATTGCCTGTGTGGAAAAAAGTGAACGGGCCAGCCCGGAGGATTGACACAAAATCTCCGGGCGGCTAAGGAATGGTCATGCTTCGTGCGTCGCTCGGTTTCATTCTGGCTGCAATCTCAATCTCCGCTGCCGCTCCCACCAATCGCCTGGTGTTCGATTCGTTGCCGCACGCGCGCTTTGAATTCACCGGCCCAGTCGGCGAACGCATCCACGCGAACCTCGACCACTGGCTGCTGCGCGCGCCGCAGGCCAACCCCGGCATGTTGGAAATGTTCCGCGTGCGCGACCGCCAGCCTGTGCCGCAACTGGTGCCGTGGGCCGGCGAATTCGTCGGCAAGTATCTCATCTCCGCTGTGCAGGCGTTGCGGATGTGCGACGACCCGCGCCTGCGCCAGCAGGTGTCGAATGTGGTCGCCGAGTTGATCGCGACGCAGGCCGACGACGGCTACCTCGGGCCGTTTCCGAAAAATATCCGCCTGTTGAAGAACTGGGATCTCTGGGGTCACTACCACGCGGTCCAAGCGTTGTTGCTCTGGCATGAACACAGCGGCGATCCCGCCGCGCTCGCCGTCGCGCGCAAGGCCGGCGATCTCGTTTGCAACACCTACCTCGACACCGGCAAACGCGTGTTCGACGCCGGTGATTCCGAGATGAACATGTCCATCCTCACAGCGATGGCGATGCTGCATCGCGTCACCGGCTCGCCCTGTGAAATAATACCTGCCGCTGGAACGAGACCTGCCGCTCGCGCTATTTCACAGGGCGAGCCGCGTTATCTCCGCATGGCGCGCGAGGTGGAGCAGGATTGGGAACGCGCCGGGGATTATCTCCGCGCCGGACTCGACGGGCGCGAATACTACCAGTCGCCCAAGCCGCGCTGGGAAAGCCTGCACGATTTGCAGGGCCTGGTGGAGATGTGGCGGATCACCGGCGAGCGGAAATATCGCGAGGCGTTCGAGCATCACTGGCGGAGCATCCGGCGCTGGGATCGGCGCAACACCGGCGGCTTCAGTTCCGGCGAGCAGGCCACCGGCAATCCCTACACCCCCAGCGCCATCGAAACCTGCTGCACCGTCGCGTGGATGGCGATCACGGTTGATTACCTGCGGCTCACCGGCGATTCCCGCGCGGCGGACGATCTCGAACTCGCCACGCTCAACGGCGGTCTGGGCGCGCAACATCCGAGCGGCCGCTGGTTCACCTACAACACGCCGATGGACGGCGTCCGCGAAGCCAGCGCACACACGATCGTATTCCAGTCGCGCGCCGGCACGCCCGAATTGAATTGCTGTTCGGTGAACGGCCCGCGCGTGCCCGGCATGTTGAGCGATTGGGCGGTAATGGCGGTTCCCGATGGACTGGTGCTCAACTGGCTTGGGGCCGGTCGTTTCACCGCGAAGCTCGCCGATGGAACGCCCGTGACGATCACGTCGAGCGACGATGCGTGGCGGAGCGGACAGACGGAACTTCGAGTGGAAACCGCAACGAAGAATCCGTTCACGTTGCGCGTGCGCATTCCGGCGTGGGCCGTGACGCCGAAGCTGTTGCTCAACGGCCAACCGATCCCGCACGTGACGGCTGGAAGTTACGCGGTGCTGAAACGTACCTGGAGCCAGAACGACAAACTAGAGCTCAGTTTCGAGCTACTGTTGCGGTGTGTTCCCGGTGCCAACGAGGCGGCTGGCAAAGTCTCGCTCTATCGCGGACCGCTCCTGCTGGCTTACGATCAGGCGCAAAATGCGTTCGACGAGGATGCGATTCCGCCGGTGAATCTGGCCAAGCTGGCCGAGGCGCACGTCGTCGGTAGCCGCCGACGTGAGTCGGCGCAAAACCTACCGGCAATAAATCAGCGCGGACTCACGTCCGCGGCTACAGGGAGCGTGACGGCACCGTGGCTGACCGTTGAAGTTCCCACGGCGGACGACCGCCCTTTGCGTTTGGTGGACTTCGCGAGCGCCGGCGCTTCGGGCACGCGCTACCGCTCGTGGCTCGCCGCTGCGAACCCACCCCCGGCGCCAGCGTTCACGCAGCTTCCCGCCGACGGTGCGCGGCTGCCGCTGGGTGAAGTGCGTTTCCAGTGGCGCGGGCAACGGCGGTCCAGTGTCTCGACCACCCAAAAGGACGGAACCACTTACCGCGTCGAGTTTGCAACCAATGAATCCTTTGCTCCGTTGCTACTCGCAACGAATGCTGGCTTTGGAAACCGGATCTCTCTCAACACGACGGCCCTCAGCGGCAAGGCAGGCGCGACGCCTGCCCCACTATTCTGGCGCGTCGTGAGTATCAGCGCGAACGGCGAATCCATTCCCGACGTACCGCCCGCCCGTTTCACGCTTGATCCCAGTGCGCCGCAACAAGTATTGCCCCCAGAGCCCAAGCCCGGCCCGAACGGCGAGTTCATTCTCCACTCGCTGCGCGGCGACGCGCCGCCGCAGTTCGGCGAAGTGAAATCCGCAAAGTTTACCGCGCGCGACGGCGAGGGCACCGAAGTCAACGGACGCGACCAGATGCTCGTCTATGCCATGCAAGCCTGGCCGGAGGAGGATTTCAGCGTCGCGGTGCGCGTGCGTTTGAACGAAGCGCGCCCAACTCACCCGGGCCAGATCTTCAGCGCGTGGGCGGCGGGCATGGATGATCCGCTCCGACTGATCGTGGATGGCGGCAAGGTCTTTGCGCGCATCGAAGCCGGTGGCGGATTTTCCACGCCGGGCGTGGTGATGACCGCCGGGACCTGGCATCACGTCGCGGCTGTCAAACGCGGCGGCACGCTGACCTTGTTCCTAAACGGCCAACCTGCCGGTTCGTGCGCGGCGCCGGAATTCACGACCACGCAGGCGAAGGACTGTGCGCTCGGCGGCAATCCGCATTTCAGTGGGAATGAATTCCTCGCGGCGCACTTCGCTGACTTCGCGTACTACGCGCGGGCGCTGACGGCTGAGGAGGTTCACGCACTGGCAGTGAAGTGACCTTTGTATCGGCCAAACTCTTCGCCGGTGTTGGCCCGGGTTCAAACTGAACGTGAACTCCGCGAGTCGGTAGGGTCATCGCGCTGCGATGACCCCGCGCCGTATCAGGCGCGGAACGAGTGTTTGCGTTCGTACCTTCCTGCACCAATTCCTTTCGCCCGCTGGCCGCGGGCGAGGGCAGCTTGCGCCTTTGCGCCTTTGCGTCTTTGCGTTAATCGTCTTCCGCATGGACGACCGGTCGTAAAGACGCAAGAATTGCCGCATGAAGAGCCAATCGCCGCCGGGCATGCAGCTTCATGTCGCGCCGGACCCCGAGTTGATGAGCCGGTGGGCCGCTGCACAAATTCGCACGGTTTTGCAGGCGAAGCCCAATGCCCTGATGGGCTTGGCCACGGGAAGCTCTCCGCTGCGAACCTACGAGCTTTTGGCCAGGATGGCCGCCCGGGAGCCGCGCCTTTTCCGGGCGATCCGAATTCTCAAGCTGGACGAGTGGGGTGGTTTGGAACTGAACGACCCGGCCACTTGCGAAAGTTACTTGCAACGGCACATCCTGCAACCCTGGGGCGTGAAGGCGAACCGTTACTGCGGCTGGAACAGCCGGCCAAAAATTCCGGCGGTCGAGTGCGAGCGCGTCGCGCGCTGGCTGGAACGCCACGGCCCGATGGACCTGTGCATTCTGGGCTTGGGCCTCAACGGCCATCTGCTGCTGAATGAACCCGGGGCAGCGCTGACGGCGGCGCCGCATGTCGCCCGGCTTTCACCGGAATCACAGCGCCACACGATGCTTCAGCAGGCGCGAAATCGGCCCCGTTACGGGCTGACCATTGGCCTGGCCGGCGTTCTCCAGTCGCGCCGGATTCTACTCCTGGTGAGCGGCGCGAAAAAGGACCGGCAGTTGATGCGGCTGGTGAACGGTTCGGTGACTACCGAATGTCCCGCGTCGTTCCTGCAATTACATCCCAACCTGACGGTCGTCTGCGACGCGGCGGCGGCGGGAGGTTTGAAATGAATGCGCCCGGCCTGGCCCTGGGCGTGGATATTGGCGGCACAAAAACCGCGGTCGGCCTGGTGGCGGCGGATGGTCGGATCCTCGCGAGCGAGGTGTTTCCCACGGAGGCCGAGCAGGGATTTGACCGGGCGGTGCGGCGCATCTGCGACACTGCCGAGCGGCTTCTGCGTATGCATCATTTGAGCGCGAAGAGTCTGGCCGGTGTGGGCATTGGCTGCGCCGGCCCCGTGGACCCCGAACGCGGCGAGATCAATAATCCCTACACGCTGACGGGCTGGATGCATTGCGACATCGTGCGCCCCGTCGCCGCCGCGTTGGGCGTACCGGTGTGGCTGGAGAATGATGCGGACGTGGCCGCCGTCGGCGAGTGCTTCGTTGGCGCGGGTTGGAACCAGGATCCGGTGGTGATGCTCACCATCGGCACCGGCGTGGGCGGCGCGGTGATTACCGGGGGAAGAATCTTCCGAGGAGTGCGCGGTGAGCATCCGGAACTCGGCCATGTCCCGGTCCTTTTTGACGGCTCCGAGTGTTACTGCGGGCGGCGGGGTTGCCTGGAATCGCTGATCTCCGGCACCGCCATCGCCACGGCGGGGCGGGCGGCGGGACTGTCGGATGCGGGCCAGGTGTTTGCGGCGGCGGCCAACGGGCATGCGGAGGCGGCGCACATTCTTTCGATGGTGCGGCAGGCGATGGATGCCGCCGTGTGGACGATCCTGCACAC
>CAYIOH010000022.1:0-17556 GCA_964364975.1 uncultured Bifidobacteriaceae bacterium | reverse complement strand
GCACGGTCAGTGACGCGACGACGTTCGACATTTTCTACATTTCAGGGGATCTGCTCACGAACCTCGTCACCGGGAACAACGTGCTTGCGGTCGAAGTCCACCAGTCGGCGGCTACCAGTTCGGACATCGTTTTCGGCTCGGCACTGATCTCCTCGACCAACGTCAATCTTACGCGCGGACCGTATTTGCAGAACGGTTCGCACACGAACATTACGGTGCGCTGGCGGACGGATGCGGGTGCCATCGGCCGCGTGCGTTACGGAACCAATCTCGCGAACCTCAATCTCTTCGCTGACGAGAGCACGGGTACCGGCGAGCACGAAGTCAAACTCACCAACCTCCTGCCGGATAACAGGTATTATTATTCCATCGGCACCGCGGCAGCGACGCTGGCCGGCAGCAACGTGAATTATTTCTTCGTGACAGCGCCAGTGCCGGGCACTTCGAAAGCCACGCGCATCTGGGTGTTGGGTGACTCCGGCACGGCCAATGCCAACCAGGTGAACGTGCGCAATGCCTACGAAACCTTCACCGGGTCGCGCGCCACCGACTTGTGGCTCATGCTGGGCGACAACGCCTACCCAAACGGCACGGACGCGGAACATCAGGCCGCAGTGTTCAATATTTACACGAATCTGCTTCGCAAATCGGTGCTGTGGCCCACGCTGGGCAACCACGAAACCTATTCCAGCAACCCCAACGGCAACCACGCCTATTTCGACATCTTCACACTGCCGAAAGACGGCGAGGCGGGCGGATTCGGCTCCGGCACGGAGCACTATTACTCGTTCGACTACGCCAACATTCACTTCATCTGCCTCGATTCAATGGAGTCGGCCCGCACGGCCACGGGCGCGATGGCCGGCTGGCTCACCAACGACCTCGCCAACGTCACCGCCGACTGGACCATCGCCTTTTGGCACCATCCGGCTTACACCAAAGGCTCGCATAACTCGGACACGGAAGTTGAATTGGTCGAGATGCGCCAAAACCTCCTGCCGATCCTGGAAGCTCACGGCGTTGACCTCGTGCTGGCCGGGCACAGCCACAGCTATGAACGCTCGTTCCTGCTCGATGGCCACTATGGCCTCTCAACGAGCCTGACCAGCGCCATGATGCTCGACCCTGGCGATGGGCATGAAGATGGCACGGGCGCCTACCGGAAGCCGGAAGACGGATTGATCGGGCATCAGGGCGCGGTTTACGCGGTGTGCGGCAGTTCGGGGCAGATCAGCGGCGGCACTCTGAATCACCCCGCGATGTTCGTCTCGCTGAACAACCTCGGTTCGATGGTGCTCGATATCAGCAGCAACCGGCTCGACGCAAAATTCCTTCGGGAGAACGGCACCACCAACGACTATTTCACCATGCTGAAGATCAACTACCCGCCCGTTGCCAGCAATCTGACCACGACCGTGAATGGCGATTTCGCCACGAACCTTCTGCTGCGAGCCAGCGACATCAACGGCGACACGCTCACCTTCATCACCAACACCGTGCCGGCACGCGGATTGATTTTGAATTTCAACCCGGCCAGCGGTGCGTTCATCTACGTGCCCGCTCACGGTTACACCGGAGCGGACGGTTTAATCTTCCATGTCAGCGACGGTCAGACCAACAGCGGCAACGCCAGCGTGAACCTCACCGTCCTCTCGCCCGCTGACGCCAACGTCAACGGCCTGCCGGATTATTGGGAAGCCATTTTCGGTGCCCTGAATCCCAACGCTGACACTGACGGCGACGGTTTGACCACCTTGCAGGAATATTTTACGAACACGAACCCGACCAACAGCGCGTCCGCGTTGCGCATCACGGGCGTGACCTGCAACGGCAGCGGCCACGCCACGTTCACGTGGGCCACGGTGGGCGGCACGCGCTACCGCGTGAGCCGCAGCGACGCCGACGGCAACGGCAGCTTCACCGGCGTCTTTACCGACATCGTGCGCGCGGTGACGTTGGAGATGGATTCGGCGGTGGTGGGCGCGGCTTCCACGCAAACGTTCACGGATGACTTCACCCTTACCGGCGGACCACCGGCGAACGGCGCGCGCTACTACCGCGTGCGGACGGTGAGGTAGGCGAATATTTCCTAACTACGCTTTGAATGACGTGGCGATTCCAGAACCACGCTCCGAATCCCACACCTGACCCCTGCCAAAAGGGAATCAACTGACAACGGGCTTCGGCAAAAATAATTCGCCGCGATTCCCGTCAAGCACCGCTTGAGCGCCGATTGGCAATGTGGCGTTGTGCGGCACGTGGCCAAAAGGGAGGCCCAGCACGACCGGGACTTTCAGCGGGAGCAATCGTTCGCGGAAAACGTCTTCTAACGTCTGGCGATACTCTTTGGTCTTCTTCGCTTTGTGGTCTTCGCAACCTTTATTGATGCCGATGGCGATACCGGCCACTTGTTGGAGCAGGCCGCAATTCAACAGGTAAGTGAGCATCCGGTCGAAGCGATAAGGTTCTTCGCCTTGGTCTTCGAAGAAAAGAATCCGGTTCTTGAATGGCAGTTGCCACGGCGTGGCGATGATGCTGCAAAGCAAGGTGAGATTGCCGCCGAAGATCTGGCCCTGCGCGAGGCCGCGCCGGAGAATCTGCACGGTCTTGCGGTGGTAGCCGTGGGAGATGCTAGTGAGGTGGGGCGCGTCACTCCGTGCGCGCCGCAGTTCAAAGTCTTCCCGCGCAACGGCGCGCACGGAATGACGCGTCCTACCTTCCATCGCCGGTGTAAGGCATAGCGTCCGTAGAAAACTTTGCAGCGTGAAATCGGGCATGTCCTTGTGCGCAAAATCCGAGTTCAACATCGGGCCGTGGAAAGAAATCAGGTTCGCCTTCGTCAGCAACGCGCAATGCAGCGCGGTGATGTCGCTGTAGCCGACGAAGATTTTGGCGTGGGCGCGGATGGCGCGGTAGTCGAGCAGCGGCAGGAGCCGCGTGGTGCCGTAGCCGCCCCGGACACAAAGGATGGCGTTCACCTCGCGGTCGGTGAACATGCGCATCAAGTCGTCCGCGCGGTTGCGGTCGCTGCCGGCAAGGAAACCGTGACGTTTGCGGACGTGGGGCGCGAGTTTCACCTTGAAGCCGAGCTTTTCCAGCGCGGCGACACCGCGATCAAGGTTCTTAGGGTCGGGCGGCGCGCTGGCGGGGGCGACGATACCCAGCGTGTCGCCGGGTTGGAGTTGCGGTGGCCGGATTGGCATCGCGTCTATTTGTGAGCAGGCGCGACGGCGCACAAGGAAAAAATCGGCGGGATGCCGCCGGTCAGATCTGCGGCGAGTGGGATCCGCCCTCGCCGTTGCGCACGGCCAGCAATCGGTCGCGGGTCTTGGTGAAAACGGCTTCCAATTCGTGGAACAATTCAGGCGCACCCTGCACACTGCCGGCGCGGCCCAGTTCTTCGAGGTTCTGCGCCAGCTCGCTGAGCCGCTTGCAGCCGAGGTTGAGGCCCATGCTTTTGAGCGCGTGGGCGTGGAACGCCAGCTTGGTCGCATCACTCAAAGATTCCCCAACCTGGGCCATGCGCCCGGGCGCGCCGTCAAGAAATAAATCAATCAACTCGTGC
Source organism: uncultured Bifidobacteriaceae bacterium (assembly GCA_964364975.1). Classification (GTDB taxonomy): domain Bacteria; phylum Verrucomicrobiota; class Verrucomicrobiia; order Limisphaerales; family JADLHS01; genus JALOTT01. The sequence continues at coordinate 13,991 of CAYIOH010000022.1, read as the reverse complement.
AAAATACTCCCGCCGTCGGAAGGCGGCATGTCGCGCAATTCCGCCAGGATGCTTTCATCCAGCAACTGGGCGGCGGGCGACGGTGATGGTCGCCGCAGGAAGGCAGTATCGGGGTTGCGGGATTTGGTTGGTCCCCAGCGTTCGAGCGCAGCCTGCAACTCGGCGATGCGCACGGGTTTGGAAATGTAGTCGTCCATACCCGCGGCCAGACATCTTTCACGGTCGCCCATGAGCGCGTTGCCGGTCATGGCGACGACCACGGGGCGCTTGTCGCGCGTCCAGCGTTGACTAATCTGACGCGCGCACTCCAGCCCGTCCATTTCAGGCATCTGCACGTCGAGGAACAGCACATCGTAGGCTTTCTGTTCGAGCGCCTGGAGAACTTCTTTGCCATTATTGGCGACGTCGGCGCGGTAGCCGAGCTTGTTCATAACGCTCAAGCCGACTTTCTGATTGATGAGATTGTCGTCGGCTAACAGCACTCGCAGCGGCAGGCGACGGGCAAAGCTCACATCAAGCCCCGGTGCGCTGGGAGCACGCTTTTCCCGCTGGACCTGCACACTCATGACGCGGCACAGCGCGTCGAGCAGTTGGGCCGGGCGAATGGGCTTGTGCACGAAAACTGTAATACCCATCGCCGCCGGTCGCGCGTCATCGCTGCGCAAGCGCACGGAGGAGAGCGGGAGCAGCGGCAGATAGCGACCGTATGGTTGCTTGCGGATTTCGTCGGCCAGCGCGAGGCCGTCGGTTTCGGGCAGTTGCAAATCCAGCAGCACGGCATCAAACGAGGCGCTTTCGGCCAGTCGTTTGAGCGCGTCGCGTCCGGTGGTGGCGCACTCGACGGTCATGCCCCATTGCTCGGCGCGGTGGGTGATGATGCGACGATTGGTGACATTGTCCTCAACGACGAGCAGCCGGCGGCCCGCGAGTTGCGGTTGGGGCGTTTGCCAGTTGGGTGGCGCCGTGGCGGCGGTGGCTTTGGTGGTAATCGTGAAATGAAACGTCGCGCCTTTGGCTGTGTCGCTATCCACCCAGATGCGGCCGCCCAGCAACTCCACCAGGCGTTTGCAAATCGCCAGCCCCAAGCCGGTGCCACCGTAGTGGCGGGTGGTGGATGCGTCCACCTGCTGGAAGGACTTGAACAGCCGATGCTGCCGTTCGAGGGGGATGCCGATGCCCGTGTCACGCACGGCAAAATGCAGCAGCCATTGTTCGGGGTGGTGGATCAAGTCCGTATCGTGTTCGTGGCCCGGTTCAATGGTACGATGGCCATGGGCGGCGGCGGTGACCTCGACGACGACTTCGCCCTGGTTGGTGAACTTGACCGCGTTGCCGATGAGGTTGACGAGAATCTGACGCAGCCGAGTGACGTCGCTGACGAGAATCTTTGGGATGACATCGTCCACGGTATAGGCCAGGTCGAGTTGTTTTTCCGCGACGCTGGGCGACAGTAGATCAAGCGCCTCTTCGATGCACGTGTGCAGCTCAAACGGGTGGTGTTCAAGCTCCAGTTTGCCCGCCTCGATTTTCGAGAAGTCCAGGATGTCGTTGATGATGGTGAGCAGTGCGTCGGCGCTGCTGCGGGTGGCCTCGACGTATTCGCGCTGTTCGTCGGTGAGTTCGGTGTCAAGCAACAGGGAAACCATGCCGATGACACCGTTCATCGGCGTGCGGATCTCATGGCTCATGTTGGCCAGGAATTCGGACTTGGCGAGGGTGGCTTCTTCAAGCCTCTGGTTGAGCCCGGTCAATTCGGTGTTGTTCTCCATGAGTTGCTGCTGGCTTTCGCGCAGGGCGTGATAGGCAGCGTCGCGCTGCAACTGATTGATGTAGGCGCGCGAGTGGTAACGCAACCGCGCAATCAACTCGATGCGGTCGGGCAGTTTCACCAGGTAATCATTCGCGCCCATCGCGAAGGCCTGGCCTTTGATCTGCGGATTCTCGTTTGTCGAGAGTACGATGATGGGAATTTCCCGCGTCGCCGGGTTCGCCCGGAATTGGCTCACGAGCGTCAAGCCGTCAATGCCCGGCATGATGAGATCCTGCAGAATGACCGTGGGTTTGATGTGCGTGGCGGTGCTCATCGCCTCACGGGCGTCGGCACAGTAATGAAAATCAATGTCGGGTTCGTTGGCGAGCGCGCGGCGGATGGCCTCGGAGACCATCGCCTGGTCGTCCACCAGCAGCACCATCACGTGGTATTCGGGCGGCTGCAATCCTGTGTCGCTCCCGCTTTGCGGGACGGTCACGGCGGCTTTGGCGGGTTTTTCGGGCATCAGGTGCTGGTCTTTCCAACCACTATATTCGTGAGCCGCGCGCCGATTTTGTCCAGCGCTAAAATTTCCATGGCTGCGTTCAACTCCGCCGCGGCCTTGGGCATGCCGTACACGGCGCTGGTCGCCTGATCTTGGGCGATGGTGTAATGCCCGTGCCTCCGCAGCATCTGAAGTCCCACAGCGCCGTCGCGGCCCATGCCGGTGAGCAAAACCCCCACGGCCCTGCCTTTCCAATGTTGGCTGACACTTTCGAACAAAGCGTCCACCGATGGCCGATGGACGCAATCCGGCGGCGCACGCAAGTAGCCCCAGCGCATGGAAGTCGTGAGAACCAGATGGAATTCCCTGCCGGCCAGCAGCACGGTGCCGGCTTCCGGGCGGTCGCCTTCCTCCGCGAGGCGCACGTGCAACGGAGTGTGCCCCGCCAGCCAATCAGCCAGGCCGGGGGCAAATTGCACGTCCACATGCTGCACAATCGCCACCGCCGCCGGAAAATCCGCCGGCAACCCGGAGAGAACTCTGGCCAAGGCCGCCGGTCCACCCGCCGAAGCGCCAATGACCACCAAAGCCGAGGGTCGAGAGACCAGTGTCGAGTCTGGTCGAGGGACGAGAGACGAAAGTCGAGAGCCAAATCGGCCCTCGGTCCTCGACCCTCGACCCTCGACCCCTTGCGGTCCGATCAGGCGGCGGATGTTTTCAATTTTTGCCAGCAACGCTTTGCCGCAAGTTTCCATTTTCAAGTTTTCAGTTTGGCCGAAAGTTGCTAGTTTCAAGTTTTCAGTGTTCAGTCCGGGCTGAACACTTGAAACTGAACACTTGACACTTCCCGCGACCCTTGACCCTTCGTTGCCGAGAACCGGCGTGTTCACGGCGTCCAGCGCGCCAGCGCCCATCGCTTCGAAGACCTTTGCAGCATGGTCGTTGACGTTGGCCGTGACCACCACGATGGCGCAAGGAGTGTGGGCCATGATGCGCCGCGTAGCTTCCACGCCGTCCATTTCCGGCATGAACAAATCCATGAGGATCAGGTCCGGCCGGTCGCGGTCGCAAAGTGCGACGGCTTCGGCGCCGTTGCGCGCGATCCACGCCACTTGATGAGCGTCGGTATCGAGCAGGACCCGGCGCAGCGCCTCGACGGCGAGCATCAGGTCGTTGACGATGGCGATTCTCATTTCAATGCAAAATTAAAAATTATCAAGCGGCGGCGCGTGGCGGCTGGTTGATAATTTTTAATTTTTCATTGGTTCACCCTTCCGGTTCACCGATGAGGTCCAGCACGGCCTCCAACAGCCTTTCATCATCAAAGCTGCCCTTGGTCAAATAATAATCCGCGCCGGCGCTCAACCCCCGCAGGCGGTCTTCCTCGCACTCCTTGTAGGAGATGATCATCACCGGCAGCGACTTTAGCTGTGCATCCTTTTTGATCAAGGTGGCCAATTCAATGCCGTCCATGCGCGGCATGTCCACGTCCGTGATGACCAGATCATAAACTCCGGTGCGCACCGCGTTCCAGCCGTCCACGCCGTCCACTGCCACGTCGGCCAGGTAACCGTGGCTGAGCAGGAGCTTGCGCTCCAGTTCGCGAACGGTCAGCGAATCGTCCACGGCGAGGACGCGCTTGCGTTTTCTAGCCGGGACTTCCAAACCGGCCTGCCGCACATTGGACAGCATGCCGGAGGCAATCAACTTTTCAATGGAACGCACCAGGTCGTCCACGTCCAGGATCAAAACCGGCGCCCCGTCTTCCATGAGCGCGGCGGCGCTGATGTCCTGGACCTTGCCCAGGCGCGGATCAAGGGGTTGGACCACCAGTTCGCGCTCGCCGATAAAACGGTCCACAATCAAACCGTAGCGCGTGTTGCGGTCGCCGAGCACGACGATGGGCAAGCCGTTGGCCGAGGCTTTGGGCGGGCCGCAATCGAGCACCTCGTGCGCCGTCAGCAAACCGATTAGCTGCTCGCCGAACCGGAAATGATGGCGGCCTTCAAGCGCTTCGATGTTTTCGCGCGGCAATTTGAGCGTGTGGGCGATTTGCGACAGCGGTATCGCATACGGTTCGCCGCCGACTTCGACGAGCAACGTGCGCAGCACGGAAAGCGTCAGCGGCAGTTGCAACTGAAACTTCGTGCCACGCCCCGGTTGGGTGAGCACACGCACGCTGCCCCGCACGGCCTTCACCATGTTTTGCACGACATCCAAGCCAACGCCGCGTCCGGAAATTTCCGTGACGGTGTGCTTGAGCGTAATGCCGGGCAGAAACAGAAATTCGAGCAACTCGGTCTCCTGCATTTTCTCTGCCAAGGCATGGGTGGTCAGCTTTTTGTCCACGATGGTCCGGCGCAGCCGTTGCGGGTCCACGCCGGCACCATCGTCGGACACCACGACCAGCAACATGCCGGCGCTGTGGCGGGCTTCGAGCTGGATGACAGCCTCAGGAGGTTTGCCGGCGCGGCGGCGTTGGTCCGGCGTTTCGCAGCCGTGATCCACGGCGTTGCGCAGCAGGTGCGTGAGCGGGGTTTCGAGGCGTTCGAGGATGTCGCGGTCCACCTGGGTATTCTCACCGATGATTTCGAGCCGGGCCTGTTTGCCGAGCGAGCGGGTGAGGTCGCGGACCATGCGGGGGAAACGCTGCGTGCCATCGGCAAACGGCCGCATCCGCGTGCGCAAAACCTCGAGGTAGAGCTGGTTGGAGAGATGCGCCGAGCGGCGGTCGTACAAATCCAGTTCCTGCAGCCGGTCGGCGAGGTACTGCCGGTTTTCGGTCGCCTTGGCGAACAGAGTTTTGAGCCGGCCGATCGAAGGTTCGGAGAGATTTTCGCCTTGCAGCCCCTGGCGCAGTCCGTCGAGCGCGTGCTCCAGATCCGATTGCATGCGCTTGAGCCGCTGCATGGAGTCGGAGAACGGCCGCAGCCAGCGCGATTCCACGAGGGACTCGCCGGCCAGTCCGAGCAGGCGGTTCAGATTTTCCGCGGTCAGCCGCAAAACACGGTCGGACGCAGGTGGAGTGGCAGATTCGGCCGGAACCCAGACATCGGATGTCGGGGTGGGAGGCGGTGTCGCCTTGGTCCGGGTTTTCGACGCCGACTTGGCTGCGGGTGGTTTCGCCGTGGTGGTTGTGGCTGGTCCAGCAGGAGAAGCAGTCGGCACGGCTTTGTGGCCGGGCATCAACGCAGCAAGTGAGTTGAGAAATCCCTGGATTTCCGAGGCCTGGTCGGTTTCCCACGCAGCAATATTCGCTTCCTCGCGCTTGGAAATGTGGGTGAACAGGTCCACGCCGCAGAACAGCGCGTCTATGACCGGCTGACGCAACTCGATTTTCCCGTGCTGCGCCGCGACGAAGCAATCTTCCATCGCATGGGCGACGTGTACGGCACCAGTGAGGTTGATGATGCGTGCGGCGCCCTTGAGCGAATGGGCGGCGCGCATGAGGGCTTCGAGCTGCTCCGGCGGCGCCGGACCGCGCTCCAGTTCCAGCAGGCCGCTCGTGAGAACAGCGGTCTGGTTCTCCGCCTCCACCCGGAAAAGTTCCAGCATGGACAGATTGCGCAAATCGTCGTGTCCGGGATTTTTCACGTGAGGCTGCGATTCAACGCGCTGAACAATGAATCCGCGTTCAAAAATCCCACCGAACATTCCCGCCACGTAAAAATACCCTGCGTGTAGGTGAGCGCGGATTTGGAAATCGTCGCGGGCGGTTCTTTCATCTCGTCGCAGTGGAAACGATGGATGCCGTTCACTTCGTCCACGGGAAACGCCAGCCGGTGGCCATCCCAGTTAGTAACCAGAAGCCGGTCATGGACGGCGCGCGATTTATCGCGGGACGTTTCCTGCTCCAGGCAGAGCAGGCGTGCCAGTGACACGCAGATCAAGAGTTCACCGCGGATATTGACCAACCCGAGCACCACGCTGCGTCGCCGGTGCGGCAACGTGTGCATGAAGCGCCGCTCGGCCACTTCCTGAAAAGCGGGTGTGGGCAGAGCGAGCCATTCCGCGCCGATGCGGAAAATGACCAGCGAGGTCTTGGCGGGCTGAGTGAGCGATTTTGCTTCCGCGTAATGGCTCGTCCGCTCGCGCCGATATTCTGGTGTCAACGACCGGTCCAAAAGTTGAATGCCGGCAGCGGAATAGACCGGGCAGTTCCGGCAATGAATAAATTTCTGCAACTCCCGACACGTGCCATTGCCACTGACGCCGATGGTGCCCCAGCAATCATGAACCTGCGCCGGCAACTCGCCACCTGCGCCGGCGAATTGCAACTCCGCCACCAACCGGCCGCCATTCTGTGTGTCACCGGGGTTCACGATTCAATCACGGTTTCTGTTGCACGCGCTCGGCGCGGCGTTTGAAGGTGCGGGCGCCGACTGAATCACCGTTCTTTTCCAGCAGCAACGACATTTGCAACAAGGTTTCGTGGTGATCCGGTTCAAGATAGAGGGCTTTGCGATAGTAGTCCACCGCCTGCGGGTCGCCGGCAGAGTCGCGCACCAAGCCGAGCAGGTAGAAAGCCTGCGCGGACGGGCCTTGGCGGTCGAGGTGGGCCTGACAAATCGCCGCGGCCTCCGCAAGTTTGCCGGCGTCCGCGAGCTGGCGCGCGGCGGCCAAGTCTGCGAGGGCTTGTGCCGGGGACAGTGTGAGGACGTGGCGTTCGACCGCAGTTCTGGGAGAAAATAGTTTGGGCGATGCGGCCGGCGGCGGGGAAGATTTGGGCGCTCGTGAGCCGCGTTGGCGTGGTGAGAGCAAGAGCGTGGCGGTGGCGCCTGCCTTACGACAGGCAAACGCCATCGGGACATTCGCGGAAACGAAACCGTTCCTGGTGGCCAGTGGCAATTCCGCCGGGCCGACGAATAGCACCCCTTGAGGCGCGAGCAAGCGATGCAATGTTTCGAGCGCCTTCGCCTGGGTGGCGCGGTCGAAGTAGATGAGCAGGTTGCGGCAGAAAATGAAATCGTACGTTGCGCGCCCGGCGAGAAAATTGTCTTCCAGAATATTTGCGCGGTGGAACTGGACGCAGTTATGCACGCGGGGATGCAGCGCGTGGCCTTCGTGGGTGACTTGAAAATAACGATCGCGGAAGCCGAGGTTCTTGCCGCGAAACGAATTTTTTCCGTAAACAGCGCGTTGGGCACGGGCCAACGCGCGCGCGCTGATGTCCACGGCGTCAATGTTGAAGCGCTCCGGCGGAATGTCGGCGTCCAGAAGCGCCATGGCCAGGGAATAGGGTTCTTCGCCGGAAGAGCATGGGAGGCTCAGGAGTCGGAACGGACCGGCGGGATGTTGTGGCAGCCACGCGCCCCGGCAGCCGCTGCCGGGGTTCAGGCTGGCTCGAACCAGTTGGATCAATGCGGTGAACGGGTCGCGGTCGCGGAAAAACCACGTTTCGGTGACCACGACTGATTCGACCAATTCTTCCCATTCGCCCCGAAAACTTTCTGGGTTGAGGCGACGCTGATACTCCTCGAGCTTTTTCAGGCCGAGATGCTTCATCCGCAACCGCACAGCGCGTTCGATGGTGGACGGGCCTACGGACGCGGCGTCCAGACCGATTTTCGACCGGAGCAAATGTTCAATGGGATTCATGGCTCAACTCCCTGCCGCGACGGGCGCGAGCACGGCGGGCGCGGTTTCCGAGAACAACAGTTCGCGGACGCCTTCGCCGAGGAGGTGTTGTGTGTGGAGCAGTTGAATGACGCCCTTGCCGTCCATCAGGACCGGCCCGAGATACAGCGCGGCGCCGACCTTCACGCCCGAGTCCACAAAGTCGCGCTCGTCGCGCCGGATCATCTCGGTGGCGTGCTCGGCGATGATTCCCAACAGAGGGGCACGTGACAGGTGACAAGTGTCAGGTGACAGAGCAGGGTCGCCCTTTCCTGCCACTTGTCCCATGTCACTTGTCACATTGCGGACCACGATGATGCGGGTGCTGAGCCGGGCTTGCGCCGGACGGCCAACGGTAAGTTCGCTCAGATCGAGCGCGGGGACGGGTTGGCCGCGATAATTGAAAATTCCAGCCACCCCGCGCGGCGCTTGCGGAATCGTTTTCAGCCCCAGAAGCGGAATGACCTCGACGGCGCGCCTGGCCTCCAGCGCGTAGCGGTCGTGGCCAATCTGGAACAACAGAAACAACATGTTTTTAATTCAAAATTCAAAATGAAAAATTGAGCCGAGGCCCGGCCCGCGTTCTCAATCAAAAGATTCAATCCGCGCGCCAAGGGGATGCCGTTTTTTCATTTTTAATTTCTAATTTTATATTTTTTTCACGCCTCGATCAGGAAACCAGGAGGCCAGGAAAAATGCATTCAACTCTTGGTTTCATGGATTCCTCATTCCAGCTTGAATGAGGAAATCAGGAAAGCAGGAGACAGAGCAAACGCGATTGGGGTGCTTCATGGATTCATGCATTCCTTATTCCAGTTTGAAGCGCGACACGCTGGTTTGCAGGCCGCGCGCCGCCTCGTTGAGCTGTTCGATGGCGAGATTGGACTGGCGGAGGGACTCCGCCGTCTGCTGCGCCGCCTCGCTCAACTGGGTGAGGGTTTCGCTGATTTGCTGCGCGCCGGTGGCCTGCGCATGCATGCCTTCGTTCACCGTCTGGAATCGTGGCGTCAGCGTCTGCACCTGATGAATAATTTGCGCCAGTTGCGTGCTCACCTGCCGGATTTCTTCCACGCCGCGCCGCGCCTCATCGGAAAACTTATCCATGCCCATCACCCCGGCGGCGACGGCGGACTGCATCTCCTTGACCATCTTTTCAATGTCATAGGTCGCCACGGCGGTCTGGTCGGCCAGCCGGCGGATTTCCATGGCCACGACGGCGAAGCCGAGTCCGTATTCGCCGGCCTTCTCAGCTTCAATCGCGGCGTTCAGTGAAAGCAGATTGGTTTGGTCGGCCACTTTGGTGATGGTGGTGACGACGGAGTTGATGTTGGCGGTCTTTTCGCTCAACACGGCGAGCTTCGCGGTAATGGCACCGGAGGCCTCGGTGATCTGACGCATCGTGGATTCCATCCGGCCGATGGCGTTCTGGCCGCTGTTGGCGAGTTGCGCGGTGTCCTCGGCCACCTGACTGACTTCGTTCATGGTCTTGTCCAGTTCCTTCGAGGTGGCGGAGATTTCCTTGGAGGTGGCCCCGATTTCGGCGGTGGTGGTGGCGATCTGGTTGGCCGTGTTTTGTTGTTCCTTGGCGGTGGCGGCGATTTCGGTGGTGGTGGTGTTGACCTGGATGCCGGAGCGTTGCACCTGGCCAACCAGCACTGAAAGGTCATCGGCCAGACGGTTCAGGCCATCGCCGAGCACGCCAAACTCGTCCTGTTGTTCAATTTTGACCCTTTGGGTGAAGTCGCCGCGGCGCATGCGTTCCAAGGCATCCACGAGGCGGCCCAACGGTTCACTCACCGCCGTGGATTGAAAACGCCCGAGGATCAACGTGGCGATGACCAGCATCCCGGCAAACGTGAGGCAAACGATGGCAATGTTTTGTGCGTGTATGGATTCGTCGCTCTCGAACGCTCGGACTTGAAAGTCCAGCCCCTTGAGCAATGAATCGCGCCGGTTCCGAAGTGGAGAAAAGTTTTGGTTGTAGTAGGCCACCGCCGCTGCCGGATCACGCTCCAGCATCTGGATTACGGAGGTGTGAAACGGTTTTATCAGATCGTGGGCGAAGGAATTAAGGTTTTTGAGGGCGGTTACGATTGCCGACCGTGATGCAAACTCTTGTTCCAGATTGTCTATGGTGGTGGTGAGGTCGTTCTCCGCATTGACCCGGCGTGTCGGGTGGGTATCGTCCTTCGGATTGAGCAACTGGCCGCACAAGGCATCGCTCATTTGAATGAGATCCATGCGGATGCGGTCAGCGCCGCTGGCCAGCCTCCCATAGTTTTTATCGGCGATGGAACTGGCTCGTTCACCCCAGAACGCCAATCCGACGCCCGCCAGCAACATGCCGATCATGATTAGTTGCGAGATGTTCAGTCGGCGACCAATGGTTGTTTTATTCATCTGAGCAACACGGAAGAGGTTTTACATGACGCGCTCGTCGTTCAGGCTTTTTCGGTCTGGCAGAATGGCAGGCATGGATTGGTTTTAACTTGTAGGCATCATCAGGGGCTTCAGCTTGGAAAACAAGCAGCTTTGTGATAGTCGCTTTTTTGCCGATTTGGGCGGCAAACAGACAGGACGGGTATGGACCGCAAATTGAAATGTGCTCTAGTATGAGGCCACCGCCCACCAAGTCGCGGGTTGGAGACAATCAGCGCGTGCCACGGGAATTGCCCTGAATTCTCGATCAACGGGCCTTCCGACGCGGTCCGTTTCGGAAGTAGTTCGACAACGTGTAGCGCGTACGTAAAATGGCATCGGGCATGACGGTGACACTCTTCATTCCGTGTTTCGTTGACCTGTTCTATCCGCAGGTAGGCGTCAGCATGGTGCACATCCTCGAAAGGCTGGGGCACAAGGTCGTTTGTCCCAACAGCCCCGCGTGCTGCGGTCAACCTGCGTTCAATACCGGCTACTGGGACGAGAGCCGCGAAATCGCGATGAAAGTCATCGAATCGCTCAAGGACGCCGAAGTCGTCGTCATCGCGAGCGGTTCATGCGGCGCGATGCTGAAAGTTTTCTACCCGGAACTTTTCGCCGGGACGAAATACGAACAACTGGCGCGGGAACTCGCTCCCAAGTGCCACGAATTCTCCGCTTTCCTCGTGAACAAACTCGGCGTGACCGACCTCGGTGCAACCTTTCCGCACAAGGTCACGTTCCACGACGGCTGCCACGGTTTGCGCGAGTTGAACAACAAACGCCCGCCGCGAGAATTGCTGGCCAACGTCCGCGGCTTGGAGTTGATCGAAATGGACGCTGCGGAAACCTGCTGCGGCTTCGGCGGAACTTTTTCGGCCAAGTTCCCGGCCATCTCCACCGCGATGGGCGACGTGAAATGCGCCAGCGCCCTCGACACCAAGGCCGAATACGTCGTCTCCTGCGATTCGAGTTGTTTGATGCAGATTCAGGGCTTGGCCGACCGGCAGAAGAAGCCGATCAAGACGCTCCATCTCGCCGAGGTGCTGGCGCAACCATGAGCGCGCCCGCCACCCATTTCAATGAAGACGCCCGCCGGGTTTCCGCCGATCTGCGTCATCGCGGGATCATCCAGACGGCGATGGCCAAATACGAAACGGTCCGAGACCAGCGCAAGCTGTCGTTTCAGGACTGGCAGGGCGCACGCCAACTCGCGGCGGCGACGAAATGGCAGGCGGTCAACCACCTCGACAAACATCTCGAACAGTTCGCGCAGCAGATCGAATCGCGCGGAACAAAAGTCCATTGGGCCAGCACGGCCGCTCGGGCGCGCGACATCATTCTCGGAATCCTGCGCGAGAAGAACGCCAACGTTGTCGTGAAATCCAAGGCGATGACCTCCGAGGAAATCCACCTCAATGATGCGATGGAGCGAGCCGGATATGAAGTCGTCGAATCCGACCTTGGCGAATTCATCGTCCAGCTTCGCAAAGAGCCGCCGTATCATCTCGTCTTTCCCGCGATGCACCTTACGCGCAGCGAAATCAAGGACGTCTTCCAGAAGAAGCTTCACGACGCACCATCCGACGAGCCGGAAGAACTCACCATGGTCGCTCGCCGTGTGCTGCGGCAGAAATACCTTCAAGCCGACATTGGCATCACGGGCGCAAACTTCGCCATCGCCGAAACCGGCATGGTTTCCATCACGGAAAACGAAGGCAATGCCCGACTCACGGCGGCGTTACCCAAAACGATGATCACATTGGTTGGCATTGAAAAGATTCTGCCGCGACTCGAAGACCTTGCGTTGTTCCTGCCGATGCTCGCCGTGATGGGCACGGGCCAGCCGATTACTTGCTACAACACGATGTATGGCGGACCGCGCCAGCCGGCCGAAGCCGACGGCCCGGAAGAATATCACGTCGTGCTGCTCGACAACCAGCGCACCACGCTCCTCGCCGACGCCGAGCAGCGCGACGCGTTGCACTGCATCCGCTGCGGCGCGTGCCTGAATGTCTGCCCCATCTTCCGCAACGTGGGCGGTTACACTTACGGCACCGTCTATGGCGGGCCGATTGGTTCGGTCATCACGCCGCACCTGCGCGGGTTGCAGGATTGGAAGCACCTCAGCTACGCGTCCTCGCTCTGTGGCGCCTGCACGGAAACGTGTCCGGTGAAAATTGACCTCCACCACCACCTGTTGCAGAACCGGCGGAATGCTTCGTGCGGCAAGCCAATTTGGTGGCAGAAGATTGCATTCAAACTGTTCGCGCCCGTGGCGAACAGCCCGGCCTTGTGGTCGTTGACGACGAAGTTGGGCCGTTTCGGACAAATGTTTCATCCCTTGATCAAGGGCCGTCCGGTTGACCCGGCGTATGCCTGGACCAAGACGCGTGAACTGCCGCCCATCGCCAAACAGAGTTTCCACGAATGGTGGAAGGAACGAAAATGACCGAGCGCGAAAACATTTTTACCCGCATCCGCGAGGCGTTGACCGTGCAGGCACGCGCTCACGGCGAAACCGGCTTGCCGACGACGGCTGCCCACCGGCGCGTGCTCCCGCCGGTGGGCGCAACAGTGGACGAGCAGTTCGCATTGTTCGCCAGGAACGCTGCCGACCTGCGGGCGACTTTCAAGCTGGTCAAGGACACGAACCTGCTCACCGCAGAGTTGCGCGCGCTCCGCGACGCTGAAAACTGGAAGCGCGTCGCCGCTCACAAGAGCCAATTGGTGAGCGCGCTTGCCAGTTCACTCGGTTTGCCTTTGCTGGTCACGGATGGCGGCTACGACAAGCATGAATTGGAGAAATGCGACGTCGGGATTTCGGAATGTGACGCACTCGTCGCTCAGACGGGAACGGTCGTCGTCACGAGCCGCACGGCGGGTGGACGGGCATTGTCGGTCTTGCCGCCGCACCACGTCGTCATCGCGCGGCGCGAACAACTTGTGCCCGACCTGCCGGCGGCCTTTGCGCTCATCAAAGCGAAGTACGGCGCGCATTATCCGAGCATGATTTCGTTCATCACCGGGCCGAGCCGCACGGGAGACATCGAGCGCACCCTCGTTCTGGGCGCGCACGGGCCGAAGAAGCTCACGATCTTTTGCGTTTGAGCGCAGGATAGAATTTCAAAACGGTGGGCGGCGAGCTGCTGCTCGTCGCAGCCTGCGCGGCAGCGCAGCCCTGCCTCTTCAGAAAGTGCCATTGGCAGTCGTTCTGAGATCAAGGCCGCACTCGCAACAGCGTTTCGATGAACGGCAGATCGCCGGGCACGGTCACTTTCGGATTTGGCGTGGCGCTCGCCACCAATCGCACCGGCTGGCCGATCAATTCGCACGCCGCCGTGTCGTCGGTGACAATCATCTTCTGCCGGCGCACCTCGGCCAGCGCGCGGCGGATCACCTCCACCCGAAACGTCTGCGGCGTCTGCACCGCCCACAACCGCGCGCGATCCACCGTGCGGGCAATCAATTTGCCATCGGCGGATTCCTTGATGGTGTCGGTCATCGCCTGGGCCGCGACCGCGGCGCCGGTTTCGCGCGCCGCTTCGATGGTTGCCGCGATCAGCGCCTCGCTCGTGCAGGGTCGGGCCGCGTCTTGAATCGCCACGATTTCCGTTTCGGGCGACAACGCCTCCAACCCGTTCCAAACCGAGTCCTGCCGTTCCACACCGCCGACCACGAACCGATGCGGCTTGCGCAAGC
>CAYIOH010000021.1:0-17684 GCA_964364975.1 uncultured Bifidobacteriaceae bacterium | reverse complement strand
CGACTTTGGCTGATATCTGGGCCGATCTGCCACTGGATTCACCTTCACGAGATCACGCCTCTTGGCGTAACGGAAAGCATTGTTCAACGTGTTAAACTCCCGGTCGATCGCCCTCAATCCTTCACCCTGTTTGACGCGTCGAATGCGCCAGTCACGGTACTCGTCGCAGATTCTGTCGCTGACTTCGGCAACCGCAACTGAAGCCCAGAATTTCAGCAGCGTGGTGCAGTGCCTCTCTTCGTCCGTGCGCGTTCCCTCGGGTCGTGTGAGCAGATCACTGTCGAGATAATTGTCCTGCTGATAGCGCCGGACAACGTCTCCAACTGTCTTTGCCTCATCTTGGGTGTCTTTGGATTGGGCTTCGGCGTATGGATTTTTCCCAGCAGAAACCGCAGTTCTCCGCCGGTAAAATTCCTCTCTGGCCAGTTTGAGGTTTTTCCCGCCAAGTGAGCGCCACGTGCGCTTTCCGTTTACGAGGGGCCGCTCGAAATATTTTCCGTTCTGCGAGCTTTTGTAGATGCCCGGTTCGACCTGCTCAAATTTTCTGGTGCCTTCGGCGTCTTCGGTTTCGAGCGGCCGACCATTTCGTTTTTCGCACATCCCCGGCTGCTCGCAATTACGTGCCTCGACCCGTTCAAAACGACTCATGTTTCTCCAATTATAGTGCGCGCTGAACAGGCCCACGCGGTTTCCAGTGGACTACAAACTGGACTACAGACCGCTTTTGAAGCAGAGGGAAGACGGGCGAAATGCCACGAAGTATCAAATTTCCTAAGAAATTTGGCGCGCCCGGCGTGAGTCGAACACGCGACCCTCTGCTTAGAAGGCAGATGCTCTATCCAACTGAGCTACGGGCGCAGCCAAAGGGACTTTACCGGCCACACTCAGGTCGTGCAAGCGCGGTGGTAGTGGTGGTAGTGGGATAAGCTGCAAGCTGTCGCCGCTTCAAAAATCCTTTTCTTTCCCAGGCCATTGGCATCTACTTTCTCCGAACGGAATTCCCATCACCCGGCACATGAAACTTTCGGTCAAACCCGGCAGCCTGATGCTCGCGCTGGTCGCGGTCGCGGGGTGCAACGGTTGCAATAGACATAATCCGGCCAGCAACCCGGGCGGTTCCAGCGCGGCCACCAACGCCGCTTCCGCGCAACCTTCGCTCGAAGACATGCTCCCGAAACAAGCGCAGCCGAAGCTGCCGACGATCAAAGTCTGGGTCGGCGCGGAGGAATTGGTGACCGAGATGGCATTGACCGACGAGCAGCAGATTGCCGGCATGATGTGGCGCACGAACATGCCTGACAACACCGCGATGATCTTTGTCCACCCCACGCCGCGGCAGACCGGTTACTGGATGAAGAACTGTTACGTGCCGCTCTCCATTGCCTACATTGATACCGACGGCGTGATCCTCGAAATCCGCGACATGAAACCGCACGACACAAACTCTGTGGTTTCAGCTTCAACCAACGTCCGTTTTGCGTTGGAAACCCCGCAAGGCTGGTTCCAACGGCACAACGTGAATCCCGGCGCTGTGGTGCGGACGGAGCGCGGATCGCTCCGGGAAACTTTTTTGCGGCGTTGAAACGAATGATTCACTCGGGCAGACGTGAAATAGGAGACGTTTCAGCGAAACCCGTGTGGTACCAGCCCACAGGCGAACCGTGGTTCCACCAATTGCTCGTCTCCGTGTGCGCGACCAACGGCGCCGTGACAGCGGCGTCGTAAGTAAAGGTTTATTGTGGCACAGCCCGGAAGAATCGCTGCGGCCGCGAACATGAGTGCAGCCACTGGACCACGCCCCCATGATTCGGGAGCAAGAGTAGGGTCGTCCAATCGGTCAAATTGGTGGAAGTTTGAAATGCGGCCAGTTGCCCGGCGGCTAACGGGGTTTGCCAACTCACAGTCCTGATGACCTTACTGCCATCCAAAAGTTGAAGTCGGATGGTCAAATCATTGCCTGCGGATGATCCGGCGGGATAAATAATCGGCGGGTTAGTTGAGGCATTGAAAGAGCCCCAGAGTCGCAGGCTCCACTCAAGATAACCTTCCGGCATAGAATCATAGGTTTGAAGCGTTGGACCGGGCCGGGAAAACATTATGCTGACCGACGGACGAATTATCCCCGGACCACTCATGCCTGGCAACGACGCACCATTCCACCAGTTGCTTGTACTGGTTCGCGTGACGAAAGGTAATCCATAGACGTTCTGGCCGGGGTCGCCGGATGAAAACAAAAAGTCCGGTTGTGTAATCACGCGCTCCAATTCTTGTTCCACAAGGACGTTATTCGTAACATATCTGTCGGTGAACTGGTTGGTGAACGGTGTGAAAAATTGACCGAGCAACGCATCGTAATCAGGACGAACGAAAGTGATTTTGTTCACGCCCTGCCGCAAGGCATGATTGACATAAGAACCGGCATTGGTTCCGACGCCATGCACCCCGGGCAGCAAGGCTTCGAGATTGCAATTATTCGTCTGCAATAAGTAGCACAGCCCACCAACATCGTCTCGAGTCAAGCCATTGTAGAACGAACCGGAAGACCACCGGCGATCAGCAACGGCTGTGCGAGTCCACGCGAGCGGATCAACAGGAACCTCCACCACATCGTGGTTGAGATCACTTCCCGATCCGAACTGCCCTACATAGCCTGTAAGCAGAACATCGTTTACCCAATGGCTTGCAGCGGGATTTTCCGGGTCAAAATTCCGCTCAACAATGTAGTAAGGGATTACTCCCGGCCACCAGGTAGTTTCGTCGGACGGATACAAGATCGGATCCCAACGTCGCAGATCAAACACGTGGCGAGTCGGTTCCGCCAACCCCATCTGTTCCAACAAAACTGAGAGCACAGAAGATTTCAGGTCATAGAGATTCAGTGCTTGGGCCACATAGTTGTATCGCGTGGAATCTAAGGGGAAATTGGTCACGGTTATTTCAGAAGCGGGCGGCAGATCATTCAGAATTTGTATGGCTTGTTCCACCGCCGCGACACCGTTCGATCCGAAGTAATCGAGAAACGATTGGTCAAACGCGTACGTCAGCTCAGGCACGTTCCAACGATATTCTTCTCCGAGATCCATCGGCCCACCGATGTCGTCCGGTTGGCGGTAGCCATTCGTGAAGTTCATCCAGTCCGTGTATGGACCAAGCAGTGAAAAAGCGTTCGCTTCTGCCGTGACAACCATCAAGGCCAGAAAGATTTTGAGGACGACCCGCATGGCTGGATGCTAACACCCGCGGAGACACGATCAAGCCGGCTTTTGCACGATTTAACGATTTAACGTTTCAACGCATCTCGCTATCCTGCGCCCATGATTTCACGGGCCAAATCCGACGCTCTCTTCGCCGAGGCGCTCAATTACATTCCGGGCGGCGTCAATTCTCCGGTGCGCGCGTTTCGCGCGGTGGGCGGCAAACCGTTCTTCGTCAACCGGGCCAAGGGCTGCCGCGTGTGGGACGTGGACGGAAACGAATACATTGATTACGTCGGTACGTGGGGGCCGGCCATTCTCGGCCACGCGCATCCGAAAATCATTGCCGCCGTCAAAGCTGCCGCCGACCACGGCACGAGCTTCGGCATCCCGAATCCGGCCGAGGTCAAGATGGCGAGACTCATCTGCTCGCTCGTACCCAGCGCGCAGAAGGTGCGCATGACGAATTCCGGAACGGAAGCCTGCATGAGTGCCATCCGCCTCGCGCGCGGCTTCACCAAGCGCGACAAGATCATCAAGTTCGACGGCTGCTATCACGGCCACGGCGATTCGCTGCTGGTCAAAGCCGGTAGCGGCGCGCTTACCTTCGGCAATCCGGACAGCGCCGGCGTGCCCGCGGATTTTGCGAAGCTCACCATCGTCCTGCCATACAACGACACTGAATCGGTCAAAGCCGCGTTCGCCGCGAACAAGAATGAAATCGCCTGCATTATCGTCGAGCCGGTGCCGGGCAATGCGGGATTGTATCTACCCAAGCCGGGCTACCTGGAATTTCTCCGCAAGGTCACACAAGAAAACGGCGCGTTGCTCCTCTTCGACGAGGTAATGACGGGCTTCCGTCTCGCGCCTGGCGGCGCGCAGGAGCGTTTTGGCATCAAGCCGGACATTTCAATGTTTGGTAAAATCATCGGCGGCGGATTGCCAGTGGGCGCGTTCGGCGGGCGCGCGGAAATCATGGATTACCTCGCGCCGCTCGGCCCGGTGTATCAGGCCGGGACGTTGAGCGGCAACCCGCTGGCAATGGCGGCGGGTATTGCGGCGCTCCAAGAATTAGGTAGGAGCCGACGTGAGGAGGCTCAAACTGAAAAGCTCGAGACAAGTAAGAGACTCCTCACGTCGTCTCCTACGAAGGAAGGGGATGCCTACGCGCGTCTCGAACAACTCGGCGCACAATTGGAAGCCGGGATGAAGGATGCCGCGAAATCCGCCGGCGTGCCGGTGACGTTCAATCGTTGCGGTTCGATGTTCTGCGGCTACTTCACGAGCGAACCGGTCTGGAATCTCGCCGACGCGATGAAATCCGACCGCGAACGATTTAAGGTTTTTTTCCACGGTATGTTGGACGCGGGCGTGTATCTCGCCCCGTCGCAATTCGAAGCCGGCTTTCTCTCCACTGCGCACGGCGAGGCGGACATCGAGAAGACCGTGAAAGCGGCGACGGAGATTCTCAGAACGATTTAGCCGGATGCGCCTCCTCGCCCTTGATCATGGAGCGAAACGCATCGGGGTCACGGCGACGAATTACGCGCTTGTTTCATTGCGTTTCCAGTGGCAGATTCAGCCTGTAATTGAGATGTCCGCCACGATTGAAATTTCACTGCCCGACGCGCTGCTGAAGGCGTTGGGCGACGAACCCGCCGAGCTTCCGCGCCGGACGCTGGAAGCGTTGGTGGCGCAGGCGTATCGCGCGGGCAGAATCACGCACGCGCAGGCGGGCGAAATCCTCGGCTTGGACCGCTGGCAGACAGACGCCTTCCTTAAGAACGCGCAGGCCTTCCGGCCCACGGAAGCGGAAGAGTTCGCCCCGGACCTCGCCGCGCTCCGTCACGTCGGCAAATAAATGAGCAGCATCGTCGTCGCTGATGCCGGCCCGTTGCATTATCTGATCCTCATTGATTGCGCGGAGATTCTTGCCGGGTTGTTTGATCGAGTCCTCATTCCTGCCGCCGTACAGAACGAATTGATTCAAGCCAACACGCCGAAGAAGGTGAGGGACTGGATGGCTGTGCCGAGGAACTGGCTGCAAGTTGAACACGTATTGTCGCCGCAACCGATTGCCGGCTTGCATCGCGGCGAAGCGGAAGCGTTGCAACTCGCTTTGCAAACCAACGCTGCTGGTGTTTTGATGGACGACTTGGACGGACGGGCGGAAGCGCGCAAGCTGGGCTTGGTCGTCATTGGCACGGTCGGACTGCTTGAGCGCGCGGCTGAAAGGGGATTGATCGAACTGCCCGCGGTTCTCATCCGTCTTCAAAGGACAAACTTTTTCGTCGCCGAGGAGTTGCTCGCAGCCGCCTTGGCGCGGTATCAGCAGCGCAAGAAGTCATGAGAATTCTCGCCCTTGACCACGGAACGAAACGCATCGGCGTCGCGGTGAGCGACGAGATGCAGATCATCGCTACGCCGCTGGAATACATTCTCGCCGAGCCGTTCGCGGAATTTCTGGCGCGGCTCAAGGAAATCCTCCGCGAGAAGGAAGTCGAACTGATTCTGATCGGGATGCCGCGCAACATGGACGGGAGTTACGGTCCGGCGGCGCTCAAGGTGCAGGAGTTCGTGGCGGTGTTGAAGGATGCCGTCGCCATTCCTATCAAGATGCTGGATGAGCGGCTCACGACGGTGCAGGCGCAGCGGTTTTTGATTCAGGGCAACGTCCGCCGTGAGAAACGAAAAGAGAAAGTGGACAAGACGGCAGCGGCGATTTTATTGCAGAGTTATCTGGACGGACTTCAATGATTTTCAACCACGAATGGACATAAATGGACACGAATCCGAGTCTGCTTTGACACGGATTTTACGGATTTACACAGATTCAATCCGTGAAAACCGTGTCTCAAACATTCGTGTCAATTCGTGTTCATTCGTGGTTAAATCCGCGCGTGGACCCGCTCAAGTTCAAACTCATCATCGCCTACGACGGCACGGCGTATCAAGGCTGGCAGGTGCAGAAGACCGGCGCGGGCGTGCAGGAAAAAGTCGAGGCGGCGCTCGGAAAATTATTCCCGAGCAAACCGCACGTCCACAGTTCCAGCCGCACGGACACGGGTGTCCACGCGCTCGGCATGGTGGCACATTTCGAAATTCCACGCGCGGAGAGCAGGATGTCGCATCGCCAACTCGCGTTGGCGGTCAACGCGTGGTTGCCAAAAGACATCCGCGTGATGTCGGTGTCGCGCGCGCCGGGGAAATTCCACGCCCGCTTTGACGCCACGGGCAAGCAGTATCGCTACTTCGTTTGGAACCATCAGGCGATGAACCCGCTGCTTCGCCACTCGGCGTGGCACGTGCCGCTCCCGCTCAATTTGGAGGCGATGCATTCGGCAGCACGGCTGTTTCCCGGTCGGCACGATTTCAAATCGTTCGCTGGCACGCGCAATTATGAGATGGAATCCACGGTGCGGCGGTTGACGCGTTGCGACCTGAAGAAGAACGGCCCGCTGGTGACGTTCTTCATCGAGGGCGACGGCTTTCTTTACAAAATGTGCCGCGGCATCGTGGGGACGCTGATCCAGGTCGGTCAGGGAAAAATCGCGGCGCAAGACATCAAGAAGATTCTGGCGCATCGCGACCGGCGTGTGGCCGGCATGACGGCGCCCGCGCATGGGTTGGTGTTGTGGAAAGTCTTCTACAAATAACTCACGCAATCTATGAAAACATGCACTTTAGTATGGGAATACAATTATCATCCTGCCGGAGTTAAGGAATCTTTTGCCTCCGTATGGATGTTTGCTGGAAATGGACGTGATGACTTGGAGCGACGTCAGCCAGGTTGGGTAAAGGTGGTTGGCCCGATAAATCAAAAGATCGCGACGGAAATTCATACGGCATTAAAACACTTTTTTGTTAAAATATTATTGAAGTAATTGACGAAGGGATTGCGGACTAAATTAAGTCCATGACCTGCAACGAAATGGCATACTAAAATGCAGTTAGTCCTCGTCGAGCCCGAAATCCCGTCTAACACGGGCAACGTGGCGCGGCTTTGCGCGGCCACCCGCACGACACTCCACCTCATCGAGCCGTTCGGCTTCAAGCTCGACGACGCGCAACTCAAGCGCGCGGGAATGGATTACTGGCAGCACGTCGAATGGCATCGTTGGCCGAATTGGAAAGCGTTTCAACAAAACCTCCCCCACGACGCGCGCCTTTGGTTCATCGAGTCCGGCGGGCCGAAACTTTACACCGAAGCGAAGTTTGCAGCGGGCGATTATCTCGTGTTCGGTCGCGAGACGGCGGGCTTGCCAAAGCAGTTACTCGAACAGAATCGCGAACATTGGCTGCGGATTCCGATGTTCAACGACAAATCGCGTTCGCTGAATTTGTCCAATTGTGCGGCTCTGGTTTTGTTTGAGGCCTTGAGGCAACAAGGTTTTCGCACCGAGATTTGACCTTTGTCAAAGGCCCTGTGTCTGCGATAATTGATGCGGTCAGGCGCTTGGCGCAGTGGTAGCGCAGCAGCTTTACACGCTGTGGGTCGGGGGTTCGAATCCCTCAGCGCCTACCAACCTTCGCCCGGAGACTGCGGCGAGCGAAGGCTGCCGGGCATCATACTGCCGCGCGCTTCGCAATCGCAGCCAGTTCCACCACCATGCCCTCGCACGCCGCGTCCACTTGCAATGACGCCTTTTGCCCGGTCACAAGCTGGCGCGCGTGAGCGACCATGCTTTCAACTTTGGCGTCGTCGTGGTCGGGGTCGTGATGGAACAGGAAAAGTTTTTTGACGCCAGCTTTGAGCGCGAGCATAACGGCGTAATCCACGCAGCCGTGCCCCCAGCCGACATGGTTCTGGTATTCCTGGGCATCGAATTGCGAATCGAGAATGAGCGCGTCCGCGCCACGGATGAAGCCGACCGTTTTTTCCTCCTGGGCGAGCGCGTATTCGTAAGACGCCTGACTGGCGGCGGTCTGGCTGGGCAACGGTTGATGCAGCCGCGTGTGCGGTTCGTTGTCCGGGAAAAATGCCACTGACCCGTCATCGGTGAAAATCCGGTAGCCGACACAAATGCCGGGGTGATTGGCGAACCACGCCTGCACGCGAACGGAGCCGACGTGAAATTCCAAGTCCTTGAGTTCCTCGATTTGAACGTTGCCGGGCAATTCATCGAAAGGCACCGGGAAATACGGGCTTTTCATCTGACCGGACAGGACGTTGACGAGGCCTTTGCGCGCGCCCTCGTAGCCCAGGATGCGCACGCGGCATTGTGGCTCGTAAATCGGCTGGAAAAACGGCAGGCCTTGAATGTGATCCCAATGCGTATGCGTGAGCAGCAGCGTCAGGTTCAGCGGCCGGTCTTTGAACTCGATCATCAACTCGCGTCCGAGCGGACGCAAGCCCGTCCCCGCGTCAAGAATGATGATTTCGCCACCCGCGCGCACCTCGAGGCACGACGTGTTGCCGCCGAACCGCACCGTGCCGGGGCCGGGCGACGGAATCGAGCCGCGCACGCCCCAGAATTTGAAACGGGCGGGCGCCGCCGCACCGCCAACGGTTGTGGGGGGGCCGTAGCTGATTGTGGTCGTGCCGCTGCTCAACCGCGTGAGTAACCTCACGAGCGACTCGGCTTTGGTCGGCTTGGTAAGATATTCATCCGCACCGGCCTCGCGCGCCGATTTGCGGTCGGCTTCGATATCGCGGCCGGAGGTCACGATAATTTTAACGTTGCGCAGCGTCGGGTCGGCGCGAATGGCGCGGCAGACTTGAAAACCGTTGCCCCGTGGCATCAGCAGGTCGCACAGGACAACTTCAGGCCGGTGTGCGCGCACGTCCTCCAGTCCCGCCTCGCCCTCGCCAGCCTCCAAGACACGCCACCCGTGGAGCTGCAAAATCTCGCCCATGAGCTGGCGGTATTGGGAGTCGTCGTCAATGATCAGGACGGTTTTCATCAAGGGCGTGCTGTGCTGTCCGGGCGCATCCTAGGCGGATGGGTGGTAAATTAAAGCCCAAAAACAAGTCGTGAATATGAATGTTGAGTCGTCAAACCGCCTCAAACTAATGCGTTTTTCATCCCGCGCAAGCGATGGGTTGCCCCCGTTTCAGCGTGCCCACGCCTTCACCAATTCCGGGAACTGACAGTTTTCGCAGATCGCGTTTGAGTGGTCGCAGAAATCCCGGACTACTTGCATCAAACCCTGTTGTTCCGCCGCGCCGTTCAAGGCGCGGCGCGGCGCGCCACCGAGCAGACGCTGCCGCGCCAGCCGCAGCACGGCATTGTCCTCCGCGGATGGCCACGCGAAATAACGGCGTTCAATTTCGTCCCGCAAAGCGGGACTCTTTCCTGTTGCTGCGCGAGCCCAGAGCCACGGCAGGATCACGTTCACGGCGAGGTCGGTGGCGCGCGTGGCGCCCAACAGTGGCTGCGGTTTTTTCAAACGCGCCGAACGAAACGTCCAGTGCCATGACCAGAACTCGTCGCGCTCGACCTGCAAAACTTTCAGTAGGGAATCGAGCAGTTCGTTGTCCGACAGTTCGGTGGCGCACCAGCGTTCCAGATTTGCCGGCAGGTCTCCCCCCGCCAGCCAATGGGCGGCGAGCGCGAGCCGGCGTTGCGGATGGTTGGCTGGGCGCAAACCGTGAAATTTCCACAAGGTGCGCGGCAATGCGCAATCCGCGAGTTCGTCCCGCTCGCGCCACCAGCAATCCCAAACGCGCCGCAAGTAGCCGTCGCCGCCTGCTTGGGTGCGGGTCAGTTCGGCGGGCAGCAAACCGCTCAAGCCCAGCAACCGTGCCTGCATGGTAAGCGGCGATGTTTCACCTCGCGCCCAATGTTCGCGTTTTTCGGCGAGGCAGTGCATGGGCCAGATGTTGTGCTTGTAGCCAAGCGCGCGGAACAAACCTTCCCACAGTGCCTGCTCCCAACCCGCGTGTCGGGCGCGCGCCTGAAATTGCCCAGCCTTGGCCTCGAAACGCACCCGCGCCGCTTCGCGCAGCAACGCCGTCCGCGATTGCTCCGCCAGTTCGCGCAACGGCGCGGAGCACCTGCCGCGCAGACTTTCCGACAGCGACTTAGCCGGTTCACGCTCCAGCCACAGACTCAACTCGCCAAGCGGCGCATCCAGCGAGTTTCTCAACATCAAAATCCGCGGCGCATTCGCCGCCGCGTGCTCTGCGTCCCAAACGACGTGGAGAAAAACATTTTGGAACGCCGGATTGCGATCATGGCCGTGCGCATGCCAGCCGCTCGGCCGGATGTCCACTTCCACGTCGCCCGAGCGCGGCGCGGCATCGCCGATTTGCACGACGGCGCCGCGAAAATCCGGACCGCCCTCGACGCTGCCGAAACCCGGATGAAGCACGCGCACCGTTTCACCGTCCAACGTCTTCAGTTGGTCGCGGTGCAAACGCTGATGTTGCCAGATAGCTTGCAGCAGACGCTCAGGCGGCGAGTTGCCGTCGTCGCGCAGCACGCCGGCCACGCCGGCGCGCACGCGCCATTGGGCGTAGAAGTTGGTGGAAGTAATGGACACTTGGGATTGCTTTTGCGCGGTTGGCTTAGCAAAGTCAAGCGCAGGAACGGAGCGCGGCGTTCACGCCGCTTCGCCGCGCGACCGGGTTGGCTCTCGAACTGGTAGTTTGCATGACGTGGTAGCTGACGGTGAAGCGGGGCCAAAGCCGGCGCTCCCTGTCGCGGCGAGAGCGTCTTATTTTGAACGAATCCAAAGGCGATTCTGCCTGTTGATATGAATGTGAAGCTAAATCACAAAATTTCTTTATTGCATCGGCTGGCGAGCTTTTCCCTGGCCGGCTGGCTGGTATTTGGATTTTTCCCTTTGCCCGCGCTGCCGGCGACGCTTGGAGCCGACATCCGCCGCGACGCCGTGGTCGAGGCGACCGAAACGGCCATGCCCTGCATCGTGAATATTGCCACGGCGACGATTGTCGAGGTTCCTGATTTTTATCAGGAATTGCTTCGCAAGTTTTACGGACAGCAAACACCGACGCAGCGCCGGGAGAAGCTCTACGAGATTGGTTCGGGCGTGATCATTGACGAAGAGGGTTACGTGCTCACGAACCTGCACGTATTGCGCCGCGCTTCACGAGTGCAGGTGAAGCTCTGGGATGGCCGTGTGTACGACGCCGACCCGCTCGTGGCCACCACGCAAAAAGACGTGGCGTTGCTGAAACTGAAAGCGAAACCGGGTGAAAAGTTCAAGGCGATCAAATTTGCCAAGGACGACGATCTGTTGCTGGGCGAGACCGTGCTCGCGCTGGGCAATCCGTACGGCCTCGGCGGGTCGGTATCACGCGGCATTTTGAGTTCGAAGAACCGCCGGCCTGCTTCCGGCAACGAGCCGCTCGACTTTCCGGACTGGCTGCAAACCGACGCCGCGATCAACCCGGGCAACAGCGGCGGCCCGCTCATCAACTTGCGCGGCGAGCTCATCGGCATCAACGTGGCCGTGGTCCGGGAAGGTCAGGGCATGGGCGTGGGCTTCGCCATCCCGGCGAAACAGATTTCCGCCGCGCTCGTGGAATTTTTCATGCCGGAAGTCACCCACGCGCTCTGGTTTGGTGCGCGGGTCGTGCAGGCGGGCACGGACCCGCTGGTCATCAGCGCTGTGCAAAACGGCAGTCCGGCGGACACGGCCGGTTTGCGCGTGGGCCAGCGCGTGGTGCAGGTGAACAGCGGAATGCCGAAAGACTTGGTGGACTACAATCGCCTCGTCACGGCGAACAAGAATCACGCCGCCGTGCTGCAGGTCGAACAAAATGGCGAGCGGCGCACGGTGAAAGCCCAACTCGTGCCGTTCGACGATTTGATCCACCAGAAGCTCGGATTGGTGCTGCTTAATCTGACTTCGCAGATCGTGGCCAGTTCCCCGGTCAAACCGGGCCAAGGTTTGTTCATCGAAGAGGTCGAGAAGCACAGCCCGGCGGACAAGGCGCAGTTGCAACGCGGTTTCTTGCTGACCGCGATTGACGACCGCGCCACGGGCGACCTGATCGGTGTGGCGGACGTCCTCTCGACGAAAAAAACCGGCGACATTGTGCGGCTGGCTGTCGTCGTTCCCCGGCGGATCAGCAACAGCTACGTTGAGTACCGGCAGGCCAGCGTCAGCTTGGCCGTGCGATGAGGAGTTTTTATTCGCCCGCCGCCCGATAAACCGGCTACACTTCGTGTTGCGCCTCCATGAATAACGGCACAATGATTGAGGTGGTCAATTTGACCAAACGCTTCGCAGGTCGCGCCGCGGTGTCGGACATTTCCTTCACCGTCGGCCGCGGCGAAATTGTCGGCCTGCTCGGCGACAATGGCGCGGGCAAGAGTACCACCATGCGCATCCTCTCGTGTTTTCTCCCGGCGACTTCCGGCACGGCGCACGTTGCGGGCCTGGACGTGTTCCGCGATTCACAGGAAGTCCGGCGGCGCATCGGCTACATGCCAGAGAACAACCCGCTGCATCCCGACATGCGGGTGCGCGAATATTTGAAATTCCGCGCGCGGCTCAAAGGACTCAGTTGGAAACGTTCCCGCGAACGCGTGGACGTGGTGATGGAACAATTCGGCCTGGTGGATGTGTGCCGCCGCATCATCGGCCAGCTTTCGAAAGGCTACCGCCAGCGCGTAGGTTTGGCGGACGCGCTCGTGCATGAGCCGGAGTTGATCATCCTCGATGAGCCTACCATCGGCCTCGACCCGCATCAGATTCGTTCGGTGCGCCAGCTCATCAAAGGCCTTGCCCATGCGCACACGGTCCTGATTTCCACGCACATTCTCCCGGAAGCGGAGATGACGTGCAACCGGATCCTCATCATGGTTGAAGGCCGCATCCTGGCCGCCGACACGCCGGAGAATTTGCAGAAACTGATGGCCGGCAACAGCCAGGTCATCGCCGAAATTGCCGCGCCGCCGGACGAACTGCGCGAATGTTGGTCGCTGATGCCGGAGATCGAACAGTTCAACATGTCGCCAGCTGAAGGCGATTATCAACGGTGCGCCCTGACGCCGCGCGCGGGCCATGATTTGCGGTCGCAGATTTTTGCGCTCGCGCGCGAGCGCGGTTGGTCGCTGCGCGAACTGACGCGCAACCGCCATTCCCTTGAGGATATATACGTGCAGGTGACGAGGCCGGAGGAGGAAGAAGCGTGATGCAAACTTTCTTATACCATGGAACGGCGCAAGCCGGCCTCCGCTGCGCTTCGGCGCGATATGGGAGGAAAAGCTGATGCGGGTGTTCATTACACTCACGCGGCGCGAGCTGGCCTCTTTTTTTGTTTCCGTCACGGGCTACGTCATCATTGCCGCAACGACCTTTCTGATGGGCTTGAGCTTCGTGATGGTGTTGGATAATCTTGGAAGCGAACCTACGCCCATGCCGGTGACGGAGTTGCTTTATCTCACGTATTTTTTCTGGCTGATCCTGCTGCTGGCCGCGCCGGTCATCACGATGCGGCTGTTCGCATTGGAAAAATTTTCCGGCACGTTCGAGACGTTGATGACCACGCCGGTGCGGGACCTGACGGTCGTGCTGGCCAAGTTCACCGCCGCGTTGGGGTTTTACCTGGTGATGTGGCTGCCCATGTTTGGTTGCTTCCTCATCGTGCAGCGGTTCTCCAATCAACCGGCCATGCTTGACGCCGGCACGCTGGGCGGCATGTATCTCGGCGTGGCGCTGATGGGTGCGTTGTTTCTGTCGTTGGGTTGTTTTGCGTCCGCGCTCACCCGCAGTCAAATGGTGGCGGCGATGGTGACGTTGGTTCTGGGCGTGAGCTTGTTCGCGTTGGGATTTCTCGCCGACCGGTTGTCCGCGGGAGGATATTGGCCCGCGCAGGTGCTCGGATATTTTACCGTGTTCGATCAGATGCACGATTTTGCCCGCGGCGTGGTGGACACACGCGCGGTGGTTTTTTACCTGAGTCTGACATTTCTCCTCTTGTTTCTGACGCTGCGCGTGGTGGAGAGCCGCCGGTGGAGATAACATGCCAAACGACCCGCAACCGCAACCCAGTTTCTCCGCGGCCCGCCGCTGGGGCATCCGGGTGGATTATGTGGCGCGAACGGTGCTGGCGCTCGCGGTTGTCGTCATGGTGAATTATCTGGGCGCGCGCTGGTATCACCGCAGCTATCTGAGTTCACAAACCCGCCAGCCGCTTTCGCCGCTTACCGTTGGCCTCCTCCGCTCGTTGACCAATCACATCAAGGTCACGCTGCTTTACGACAAGGAAGACCCGCTCTTTACGACCGTGTCTGCCCTGCTTGGCGATTATCACAACGCCAACCCGCGCCTGAGTGTGACCGCGGTGGATTACCGGTGGGACGCTGCCGAAGCCGAAAATGTCAAAAACAAATATGCCAGCTATTTCATCAACGTCACCAACATCATTATCTTCGACTGCGACGGCCGGGTGAAGGTCGTGAATGGCAACGCGCTGGCGGAATATACGCTCGAATCAGTGCCCAATGAAACGGAACGTGAGTGGCGCCGCAAACCCGTCGCGTTCCTGGGCGAGAAAATGTTCACCGGCGCCCTGCTCGCGGTCACCAGTCCGCGGCAGCTCAAGGCGTATTTTCTCACCGGCCACGGCGAGCACGCGCTGGAAGACGGCGCCGAAACGGGCTACTTGTCGTTCGCCTCGGTGCTGCATCAGAATTATCTCCTCACCGAGAAGCTCTCGCTGCTCGGCTCAAATAACGTCCCCGCAGATTGCGACCTGCTCGTCATTGCCGGACCGGTGATTGAAATCTCGACCAACCAACTGGAAAAAATCCAACAGTATCTCACACAGGGTGGCCGCCTGTGGGCGCTGTTCAATCCTGCGGCGCTCGGCCGACCGACGGGTTTGGAACGCCTGCTCGTACGATGGAACCTGATTGTAAGCGAGAACGCGGTCATTGACCCGGACCGTACCGAGAGCCAAACCGGCGGCGACGTCGTAGTGATGGCATACTCGACGCATCCGCTGGTCAATCCGATGCTCGGCTACGGGCTGTACCTGATTCAGCCACGGCCCATCTCGCCGATGGAGTCACGGTCGCGCGATGCTGGCGCGCCCAAAGTCCAACCGGTGGCCTTCACGAGCGAAACGGCTTTTTTGGCGAATGAACCCCGCGGTCAGAAGGGGCAATATGCCGTCGCTGCTGTCGTCGAAACCGCTGTGCCCGGCGTCACCACCGAACGCGGCACCACGCGCATTCTTGTGGTGGGCGACTCGGCATTTCTCGACAACCAATGCATCGAAAAGTGGGCGAACCGCGATTTTGCGGCTTGTGCCGTCAATTGGCTGCTCGAACGGACGCAATTGTTGGAAGGGGTTGGCCCGCGGCCCATCAAGGAATTCCGCATCACCATGACGCGGTCACAGGTGACAACCGTGCGATGGATACTGCTGGCCGCGATGCCCGGAGCGGTGCTGCTGCTCGGCGGTTTGGTCTGGTTGCGTCGGCGGAGGTAACATGAAACAGCGCGAGACAATTCGGCGAGTTCGGGGAGTGATGGAAAGAGTGATTGGTTCGCGCCTTGCTAAAACGAATTTCAGTGTAACCTTGGCTCATCGCCACAAATCTTGAATTATAGACTACACCGATGAGCGCCGTCAGCACAGCACCAGCGGGTCATCACTCCGCTCCGCCGCTCCGGAACGAAACCACTGCTGGCAATTACTTTGTTGCCAACTACCCGCCGTTCGCGTTTTGGAAGCCGGAATTCGTGCCGCAATTCCTCGACACGCTCGAATGCGAACCACTCCGCACTCCGCACTCCGCACTCCGCACTCCGCTCGGCCTTTACACGCATATTCCGTTCTGCCGGAAGCGATGCCACTTCTGCTACTTCAAGGTTTACACGGATAAGGACTCTGCCGCAGTGCGCGGCTATCTCGATGCGTTGCTCGCGGAGTTGACCGCCTATGCCGGCAAGATCGCCGTCGCCGGACGGAAGCCGGCATTCATTTATTTTGGAGGTGGCACGCCAAGTTATCTTTCGCCGGACCAACTGCGCTTTCTCACCGACGGCATGAAACGCCTTTTGCCGTGGGACGAAGCAAACGAAGTCACGTTCGAGGCCGAGCCGGGCACGCTCACGGACCACAAGCTCAAGGCGATCCGCGATCTCGGCGTCACGCGCCTCTCGCTCGGCATCGAGCATTTCGACGATCACATCCTGGAGATCAACGGCCGCGCGCATCGCTCGAAGGAAATCGCCCGTGCCTACGCCTACGCGCGCGAAATCGGCTTCCCGCAAATCAACATTGACCTCATCGCCGGCATGGTCGAGGAGACGGAGGAAAAGTGGCGCGAAACCGTCGCGAAAGCCGTGACGCTGCGGCCCGACTCGGTGACGATTTACCAGATGGAAGTGCCCTTCAACACTGGCCTCTATCAACAGATGAAGGCCACCGGCCAACTCGTCGCGCCCGTGGCCGATTGGGAGACGAAGCGACGCTGGGTGGATTATGCCTATCGCGAGTTCGAGAAAATCGGCTATACGGTGACGAGCGGCACGACGGTCGTGCGCGATCCGGCCAAGGTCAAATTCATCTATCGCGAAGGTTTGTTTTCCGGCACGGATATTTTATCCATCGGCGTGGCGAGTTTCGGCCACCTCAACGGTGTCCATTACCAGAATCATCACGATTTCCAACCCTACGTGGATGCGGTGAGCGCCGGCAAGCTGCCGGTCTATCGCGCGCTCACGCCCTCGGCGGAAGAACGCTACCTCCGCGAGTTCATGCTCCAACTCAAGCTTGGCAGCGTGAGTGCCGAAAAGTTCACGGAGAAATTCGGTACCGATCCGCGCGAGCAATTCGCCGTGCCGCTCGCAACGCTGAAGGAATGGGGGTTTCTCACCAATCCCGACAATGGATGTCGGGACATCGGCGTTACCCGCGAAGGGTTGCTGCAAATTGACCGCCTGCTGCACGAATTTTTCAAACCGGAACACAAGACGGGACGCTATGCCTGACACCAACTCCACCAACTTCACCTACCCACTCTCGGATTTTTACGCGCGCGCGAAGTTGCCGCTGCCACGCATTGAGACGATTCCCGCCGACGCCGTGCCCGAGCCGTTCCGCGCGCTGCTCGTTCACAACAACGACATGACGCCGACGCTGGAGGACTTTCACAAAAATCCAATCCACCTGGAAATTCTCAACCGCGAACGGCGCGGTGTATTTTATTTCCGCGAAGTGGTGTTGCGCCTGAACCACGATGAGAAACCGGTCGAGTTCGGG
This sequence comes from uncultured Bifidobacteriaceae bacterium, assembly GCA_964364975.1. Lineage (GTDB taxonomy): Bacteria > Verrucomicrobiota > Verrucomicrobiia > Limisphaerales > JADLHS01 > JALOTT01. Next base: position 299 of record CAYIOH010000021.1, on the reverse strand, counting down.
GCGAACAAGATATTTCTCACTCTGTTTCCAGAAGAGGCGCAGGAGTTGATTCTGCTCGAACAGGTACCGCTGGGTCGCATTCTCAAGGAATGTCGCGTGCGCCACCGGACCGAGGCGAAGGCGTTCCTGCGCGTGGAGCCCGACGAAATCATCGCGGCCGCGTTCGAACTCGAAACCCCGACCACGCTCTACGGTCGCAAGGCCGTCATTTCCGACCTGCAAGGCAAACCGCTTTCGGAAATCGTGGAAATCCTGCCGCCTGCTGTTTCCCCTTAAATCTAATCAGCCACATTGTTGAA